>DASXIP010000327.1:0-3436 GCA_036497875.1 Caldimonas sp. | reverse complement strand
CCGGGAACGATTCGGGGCGCTCGGCAGGCAGCGCCGGATAGAGCGCGAGCGCGGCGGCGCGGTTCGGGTTCTTGTCGGCCCTGATCAGGAGGTCGTCCTCGATCCGCTCGTCCGCCAGCGGCAGCCAGTCGGTCCTGACCCGGCAGGTGAAGCGCTTGCCGAGCGCGCGATCGAACGCCGCCAGCTCCTCGTTCGAGCCCCAGCTCGAGACCAGCGCGACCGGACGGCGGGCCGACGCGATCAGCGTGCGCGCCGCGTCGATGGCGGCGTCGAGCTCGACGGCGCCGCCTTGCACCATCGCCGCCAGCGCGCGCGGCCGGTCGAAGAACTGCGCCAGGTCGCGCCCCTTGTTGCAGATCCACGGTCCGTTGACGGCCGGGTTCTCGAGCGGCGTGACGCGGTCGATGCGTGCGTTCATCGCCGGATCGAGCCGGTTCAGCTTCCACTCGCTCTTGCGGTGCCAGATGTTGACCGTGCAGCCGCGCTCGCAGCCCGGGCAGACCGAAGGCGTCGGTTCCAGGTACCAGACCCGCGCCTGGTGCAGGAACGGCCGCGACAACAGGGCACCGACCGGGCAGATGTCGATCACGTTGTCGGAATACGGGTCGCGCGCGAAGGCGCCGTCCTCGGAGGCGCGGACGAGCGAGTGGTCGGCGCGGTTCTGGATGCCGAGCGAATCGGACTTGGAGATCTCGCGCGTGAAGCGGACGCAGCGCGAGCACAGAATGCAGCGCTCGTTGTCGAGCACGATGCGGTCGGAGAGCGGGAAGTGCTTGGTCGCGCGTACCTTGACGTCGCGCGAGACCGACGGCGCACCGTTGTACTGATAGTGGTAGTCCTGCAGCGTGCACTCGCCGGCCTTGTCGCAGATGCCGCAGTCGACCGGGTGGTTGAGCGTGACCAGCTCGAGCATCTGCTTGCGACGGGCGTGCACGCGCGGCGAGTCGGTCAGCACCCGCATGCCCTTGGCGACCGGCATGTTGCAGGCGATGTCGAGCCAGCCGGCGGCAGTGCCGTCGCCTTCGATCTCGACCATGCAGATGCGGCAGTTGCCCGGCACCGAGAGGGCAGGGTGCCAGCAGAAGAACGGGATGACGTGGCCGCTTGCGCGCGCCGCCTGCATCACCGTCTGGCCGTCCTCGGCCTCGACGCGGTCGCCGTCGATGAAGATCTCAACCATGGAGTGCCGCCTCGGGAACCGTCCACTCGGCGCCGATCGCCTGGAGCCTGCCTTCGCAGCGCGAGCGGCCGTGCACGATCCAGTGCTCGAACTCGTCGCGGTACTTGGCGAGGATGCCGACCGTCGCGTAGCCGGCGGCGTCGCCCATGCCGCAGATCGTCGTGCCGTCGTTGGCCTCGGAGATCGCGATCAGCCGCTCGATATCGTCGAGCTCGCCCTTGCCGGCGACGATCCGATCGACGATCTTGTGCAGCCAGCCCATGCCTTCGCGGCACGGCGTGCACTGGCCGCACGACTCGTGGTGATAGAAGCGGACCAGCACCTGGAGCAGCCGCACCATGCACGTCCCTTCGGCGACGACGACCATGCCGCCCGAGCCGAGCCCGGAGCCGGCGGCGGTGACGCTCGCGTGGTCGAGGGTGAGCGGCTCGATCTCGGCAGCGGTCAAGACCTTGGTTGAGATGCCGCCCGGGATGACACACTTGAGCTTCCTGCCGCCGAGCACGCCGCCGCAGTCCTCGTGGATGAATTTCGCGAACGGATAGCCGTACTCGACCTCGTAGACGCCCGGTCGCTGAACGTGGCCCGAGATCGAGATCAGCTGCGTGCCGGGGCTCTTCGCCGTGCCGACCTTGCGGAACGCCTCGGCGCCGTCGCGGACGATGGCGGTGACGTTGGCGAGCGTCTCGACGTTGTTGATGACCGTCGGCCGCTGGTAGAGGCCGCGCACCGTCAGGCGCGGGGGACGGTTGCGCGGATAGCCCTTCTTGCCTTCGAGCGAGCTCAGCAGGCCCGATGCCTCGCCGCAGACGTACGAACCGGCGCCGCGGTAGACGACGATGTCGCAGGCGAACGCGCTGCCGGCGATCGGCGCGCCGAGCAGGCCGGCGGCGTAGGCTTCCTCGACCGCGCCGGCGATCCGCCGGTACGGCAGGTCGAACTCGCCGCGGATATAGACGAAGGCGTGGCGCACCTGCAGCGCGAATGCGGCGATCAGCATCGACTCGACCAGCAGGTGGGGCGTGTTCTCGAGGATCCAGCGGTCCTTGAACGTGCCGGGCTCACCCTCGTCGGCGTTGACGCAAAGGTAGTGCGGCTGATCGTCGTTGAGCTTGATGACGCCCCACTTGCGGCCGGCCGGAAACGCCGCGCCGCCGTGGCCGAGGATCCCGGACGCGGCGACTTCCTTGGTCACCTGCTCGGGCCGCAGGTCGCGAACGACCTTCTCGATCGTCGCGTAGCCGCCGCGGGCGCAGTAAGCCTCGATCGTGTGCGACGTCGCCGTCAGCGGGAACGTCATCAGGAGCTTGGTTCCAGTCATCGCGCCAGCCCTCCGATCAGCGCGTCGAGGCGTTCCGGCGTCATGTTCTCGTGGTAGGTCTCGTTGACCATGACGACCGGCGCCGTTCCGCACGAGCCGAGGCATTCGCAGGTCGAGAGCGTGAACGTGCCGTCGGCCGTCGTCTCGCCCGGCGCGATGCCGAGCCGCTCGCCGATCTGCTCGATCACCCCCTCGGCGCCGCGCATCGAGCACGAGAGGTTGCGGCACGCCTGCAGGTGCCAGCGGCCGATCGGCGCACGGCGGAACTGCGTGTAGTACGACAGCACTTCCTCGATCTGGATGCGCGCAACGCCGAGATAGCTCGCGAGCGCGTCGATGTCGGCGTCGGCGACCCAGCCGCGGTCTTCCTGGATCCGGTGCAGGCACGGCAGGACCAGCGACGACTCGAATCCCGGCGGGAAACGCCGGCGCAGGACGTCGAACTCGGCGACGAGGTGCTTCATCGATCGCACTCCCCGCCGATCATGTTGATCGAGCCGAACGTCGGCACGACGTCGGCGAGCTGGCCGCCATCGAGCATGCGGCTCGCCGCGCCCATGTGGACGAAGCTCGGCGAGCGGACGTGGACCTTGTACGGTGTGCCGCCGCCGGTCGAGACGAGATAGAAGCCGAGCTCGCCATTGGGCGCCTCGTGTGCGCAGTAGACGTCGCCGGGCGGCACCGAAGGGCCGTCCATGACGAGCTTGAAGTGGTTGATCAGCGACTCGATCTGGCCGTAGACGAGGGACTTCTCCGGGAACGTGCAGCGCCGGTCGTCGACGTTGATCGGCCCCTCGGGAAGCATCTGAGCGAGCTGGCGCATCATGTAGACCGACTCGTCCATCTCGCGCATGCGCACGTAGTAGCGGTCGTAGTTGTCGCCCTTGATGCCGACCGGGACGTCGAAGTCGAGCTCGGCGTAGGCGAGGTAGGGC
>DASXIP010000326.1:0-7536 GCA_036497875.1 Caldimonas sp. | reverse complement strand
CCGTCACGCAGGCAGCCCAGCCACGCCACACGCGGGATCGACATGTTGCGCAGCATGACCCCGAGACTGATGGCAACGGCGACGAGCAGGCCGTCCAGCACGCCGAGCAGCAGCACCGCGAGGATCGCGGCGATCACGACGGTGCGGTCGCGCCGCCATTCGAAGTAGGGCCGAAGGACCGACACGCCGAGCGTGTGCGAGACGGCATGGATGACCACCGCGGCCAGCATCGGCTCGGGCGTGCGCTCGATCCAGGGCAAGAGGGTCCACAGCACCAGAAGCACCATGCCGGCCGCCAGCGCGCCGGCCACGCGGCTCTGCGCGCCGGCGGCCTCGTTGGCCGAGGTGCCCGAATAACCTGCGCCCGCCGGCAACCCTTGAAACAGCCCCGAAGCCACGTTGCACAGGCCGAGCGCGATCAGGTCGCGATTGGGCGATGTCCGGTCGTTGTGGCGCAGCGCGAACGTCTGGATCGACCCGTACGATTCCGCGTAGAGAATGAAAACCATCGCCAACGCCAGCTCGCCGAGCCTGAACCAGCTATCGCGCGAGAGGTCCGGCACCGAAGGGGCGAGCAGCTCGAGGTTGATCGCTCCGACCACCGGAACGCCGTGGGCTGCCGTCACGCCGGCGACGTCGAGGCCGATGCCAGCGGCGATGACCAGCAGCGCCCCGGGGATCATTCGCCATCTGCCGAGCAGCCTCAGGACGACAAGCGAGGCGGCCGCCATCCACAGGCCGGTGAGGTTCCACGAACGCCAGGCCACGGCGACGTCCCAGCCGAAGTGCACAAGGTCACTGTGCGTCGGATGCACCTCGACGATCTTGGCGATCTGGCGGACGACGATGGTCGCGGCCAGGCCGAAGGCGAAGCCGCGCAGAACCGGCTTGGCGATGAAGTTGGAGACCCCGCCCAGGCCTGCCGCTCCGGCAATCACCAGCGCCGCACCCGCGAGGATCACCAGCCCGGCCGACAAGGCCATCCGCAGTACCTGGTCGGTGCCGGCCAGGCCGGTGGTCGCCGCCAGCAGCACCGTGGCCGATGACGAGGTGGCCGAGACGATGGCTAACCGGCTGCTGCCGGCCAGTGCATAGACGATCAGCCCGGCGAGCATGGCGACGATGCCGGCGCGCGCAGGCAGGCCGGCAAGACCCGAATAGGCGACCGCTTCGGGAAGCAGCAGGCCGGCGAGCGAGAGCCCAGCGATGACGTCGGCGCGTAGCGTAGTGACGCCGCTGCCGGCTTCGGTCACGACCGTTCCTCGACGAGCGTGCCGCGCGTGACGCGCGCCATCCCCACCGTCGCCATCGCCACGCCGACGCACGCGATCGCCATGCCGATCCACATCGTCGCCGTCGGCGGGACGCGAAACACCGCCCACTCGACGAGCGCGGCGACCGGCGGCGTCAGATAGAGCAGGCTCGTCACGCCGGTCGCCTGGCCGTGGCGCATCAGCAGATGCAGGATCGAGTAGGCGCCGATCGAGCCAAGGACGACGTGGTACGCGAGCGCCGCCGCGATCGGCGCATTCCACTGGATCGCGAACCCCTCGACGACGACGCCGAGCGGCAGCATCACCAGCGCGGTCGCCGCGAAGTGGATGCAGACCGCCGCACGCAGGTCGCTCCGGGCGCAGAACTGCCGCTGGTAGAGCGTCCCGGCGGTCACGCAGAGCAGCGACCAGAGGATCGCGAGCACGCTCGCCGTCGTCGCGGTGCCGGCGAGCGCGCGCTCGCCGACGACGAGCGCCACGCCGGCGAGGCCGACGCCGACGCCGAGCTTCTGCAGCGCGCTCAAGCGCTCGTGCAGCCAGCGCGAAACGATCACCGCGGTCAGCAACGGCTGCAGCGCTAGAACGAGCGCGGTGACACCCGCCGAGAGTCCCCAGCGCTGCGCGTAGTGGCTGCCGCCGAGATAGCCGGCGTGGCTGAGCAGGCCGGCGACGGCGACGTGGCCCCACTCTGCCGCCGACTGCGGCCAGCGCGCGCGGATGCCGAACGCGAGCATCGCAACGGCGAAGGCGAGGCAGTAGCGAACGCCGATGTAGCTGAACGGCGCCGCGTATTGCAGCGCGATCCGCGAGGCGACGAAGCCTGCGCCCCAGACGACGACGAAGTACGCCGACAGCGCGAGAACGGCGGAGCGTGCCAGCGGCGCGGCCGCCGTCTCGGCGTCGACGCTTCGCTTCACGCGCGCGGCTCGCGGAGCGCTGCCGGCGGATCGGAAGTCGCGGCCATGCGGCCGACGCTAGGCAGCGCGGCGCGAGCTGTCAAGCCGCGTGCGACTGCGGCCGATGCGACCCGCAGACCGGCCACCGACGCCAGCGCCGCGCGGTGCTACCGTCCGAGGCCATGCACGACCACGCCGGCCAGCGGGCCGCCCCTGCACCGGTCACGCGCGACGACTGCGCGGCCTGCGATCGTGCCGACCCGCTCGCCGCCTTGCGCGACGAGTTCACGCTGCCCGAAGGCACCATCTATCTCGACGGCAACTCGCTCGGCGCGCTGCCGCGCCGCACCGCCGCGCGTCTCGCCGAAGTCGCGGTGCGCGAATGGGGCGAGGGCCTGATCCGGAGCTGGAACAGCGCCGGCTGGATCGATCTGCCGCAGCGCATCGGCGACAAGATCGCGGCGCTGATCGGCGCCGGTCGAAGCCAGGTCATCGTCGCCGATTCGACCTCGATCAACGTCTTCAAGGCGCTCAGCACCGCGGTCGCTCTGCAGCGTGCCGATGCACCGGCGAAGAAGACGATCCTCTCGGAGCGCGGCAACTTCCCGACCGATCTCTACATCGCCGAGAGCGTCGCCGCGAGCGCGGCCATGACGCTGCGCCTGGTCGACGGCGCACGCGTCGCCGAAGCCCTCGACGACGATGTCGCCGTGCTGATGCTGACGCACGTGAACTATCGCAGCGGCCGCATGCACCGAATGATCGAGACAACGCGCGCCGCCCACGCCGCCGGCGCCCTCGTCGTCTGGGACCTCGCGCATTCGGCGGGCGCAGTCCCGGTCGACCTGCTCGGCGCCGATGCCGATTTCGCGGTCGGCTGCGGCTACAAGTACCTGAACGGCGGCCCCGGCGCGCCGGCCTTCGTCTGGGCGCATCCGCGCCACGCCGCTCGCATGGACCGCGAGGGGCTGCGCCAGCCGCTCTCGGGCTGGCTTGGCCACGCGGCGCCGTTCGAGTTTGCACCGTCGTACCGGCCCGCAACCGGCATCGCGCGCTTCGTCTGCGGCACGCCGCCGGTGCTCGCGATGGCCGCGCTCGACTGCGGGCTCGACGTCTTCGCCGACGCCGCCGCATGCGGCGGCATGGCCGCGTTGCGCGCGAAGTCGATCGCCTTGACCGATCTCTTCATCCAGCAAGTCGAGGCGCGTTGCGCCGGCCTCGGGCTGTCGCTGGTCTCGCCGCGCAACGGCGAGGAGCGCGGCAGCCAGGCGAGCTTCGCGCATGCCGAGGGCTATCGCGTCATGCAGGCGCTGATCGAGCGTGGCGTGATCGGCGACTTCCGCGCCGGCGAGAGCAGCGCAGTGCGCACCGGCGCCGACCCCGACCCTGCCCTCGACGCCAACCTGCTGCGCTTCGGCTTCACGCCGCTCTACACGCGCTTCGTCGACGCATGGGAGGCCGCCGAGCGGCTGCACGACGTGCTGGCGAGCGCTGCCTGGCGCGACGAGCGTTTCGGCCGACGCGGCAAGGTGACCTGATGGCCGAGCCCGATCCGTCGCAGTCGAACCCGGACGAGATCGTCGCCCGCGAGCACGCCAAGGTCGACTTCAGCCGCGACATGAGCTATGGCGACTACTTGCACCTCGACGAGATCCTCGGCGCGCAGCACTTGCGCTCGGGCGCGCACGACGAGATGCTCTTCATCGTCCAGCACCAGGTCAACGAGCTGTGGATGAAGCTGCTCCTGCACGAGCTGCGGGCGGCGATCGCCGCTGTCGCCGGCGACCAGTTGCAGCGCGCCTTCAAGATGCTCGCCCGCGTCAGCAGGATCATGGAGCAGATGGTGCACGCGTGGGACGTGCTGGCGACGATGACGCCGCCCGAGTACTCGACGATCCGGCCGTCGCTCGCGTCGAGCAGCGGCTTTCAGAGCTGGCAATACCGCGAGATCGAGTTTCTCCTCGGCAACAAGAACGCGGCGATGCTGGCGCCGCATGCGCATCGCCCCGACCTGCTCGCCGAGGTTCGCGCCGCGCACGAGGCGCCGTCGCTGTACGACGAATCGCTGCGCCTGCTGGCCCGCCGCGGCCTGCCAGTGCCGCAGAGCCACATCGCGCGCGACTGGGCCGAGCCCTATGTCCAGAGCGAAGGCGTCGAGCAGGCGTGGCTCGTCGCCTATCGCGATCCCGAGGCGTATTGGGACCTTTACCAGCTCGGCGAAGAGCTGACCGACCTCGAGGACATGTTTCGCCTCTGGCGCTTTCGCCACGTCACGACCGTCGAGCGCGTGATCGGCTTCAAGCGCGGCACCGGAGGCACCGGCGGCGTCAGCTATCTGCGCAAGATGCTCGACGTCGTCCTCTTCCCCGAGATCTGGAAGCTGCGCACCGATCTCTGAGGACTGCTTCAGCCGACCGCAAGTAGCGCCTCGCGAACGAAGTCGAGCCGGTCCTGGCCGAAAAACATCGCATCGCCGACGAAGAACGTCGGTGCCCCGAAAACGCCGCGCGCGACTGCCTCGTCGGTCGTGGCGATGAGCCTGGCCTTGACCTCGGGGTCGGCGACGAGCGCCGCGAACGCCTGCGGATCGAAGCCGGCGTCGGCGAGCGTCGTCGCGAGGACGTCGGAGTCGCCGAGGTTCTTCGGTGTCTCCCACATCGCCCGCTCGACGACCTCGAGGTAGCGGGCGAATTCGGCCGGCGCGCGCATCTGCATGCCGGCGGCGCCGCGCATCAGCGTCAGGGTGTTGATCGGAAAGTGCGGATTGAAGCGAAACGAAACGCCATAGCGCCTCGCGAAGCGCTGGATGTCGTCGTTCATCCAGCGTCCCTTCGCCGGCACCGTCACCGGGCTCGCGTTGCCGGTCGCCTTGAAGACGCCGCCGAGCAGCATCGGCCGCCAGAGAATCGCCGCCCCGGTCTCGGCAGCGATCCGCGGCAGCTGCGTCCAGGCGAGATACGACGTTGGGCTGCCGACATCGAAAAAGTATTCGACCTTCCGTTCGTTCATCGCGTTCACCAGCTTTCCATCCACGGCCGCAGGTCGAGCTCGTGCGTCCAGGCGCTGCGCTGCTGGCAATGAAGATGCCAGTAGTTGTCGGCGATCGCCTCCGGGCTGAGGATGCCGCCCTTGTCCTTCAGCGCGTAACGCTCGGGGAAATTCTCGGCAATGAACTTCGTGTCGATCGCGCCGTCGATGACGACATGGGCGACATGAATGCCCTGCGGGCCGAGCTCGCGCGCCATGCTCTGCGCGAGGGCGCGCAGCGCGTGCTTGGCGCCGGCAAACGCGGCGAAGCCCGCCGAGCCGCGCATGCTCGAAGTCGCGCCGGTGAAGACGATCGTGCCGCGGCCTCGCGGCAGCATCGCCTTGGCGACCTCGCGGCCCATCAGGAAGCCGGCCAGGGCGCCCATCTCCCACACTTTGCGGTAGACACGCTCGGTCGTCTCGGCGATCGTGAAGCGGACGTTGGCGCCGATGTTGAACACCGCGACCTCGATCGGCGCGATCTCGCGTTCGATGTGGGCGACGAGCGTCTCGACGTCGACCTCCTTGCGGGCGTCGGATGCGAAGCCGCGCGCTTCGCCGCCGTCGGCGCGGATTTGCGCCACGAGCGGCTCGAGCTTGTCGGCGGTCCTGCGCGTGACGCAGGCGACGAAACCCTCGCGCGCGAAGCGGCGCGCGATCGCACCGCCGGTGGCGTCGCCGGCGCCGATCACCAGGGCCGCTTTGCGATCTGCGTCCACGTCGTTCCTCGTCGTGAAGATTGGGGTCGACGCACTGTCGCAGATCGGGCGACACTTGCGCATTCGGGTTAGCGCGCCACGTCCGTCCATGTCCGCTCGCGTCTTCATCAGCTATCGCAGCAGCGACGGCGCCGACAAAGCCACGGCACTGGCCAGGGATCTCGACGCGATGTTCGGCCAGGAGCAGATCTTTCTCGACAAGGACGATCTGCCGGCCGGCAGCCGCTGGCGCGACGAGATCGCGCGCACGCTGCACGCCTCGGCGATCCTGCTGGTCCTGGTCACGCCGAACTACCTCGGCGCGCGCGACAGCACCGGCAAGCGCTGCATCGAGCGGGCCGACGACCCGCCGCGCGATGAGCTCGAGTCGGCGCTTGCCGCTGGCGCGCAAATCATCCCGCTGATGTGCGACGGCGTGAACCAGACGCCGCCGCCATCCGACCTGCCGGCGCCGTTCGATCAGCTCGGCGAGCGCACCTGGCGAAAGCTCCGTGCCTACGACTGGCGCGAGGACCTGAGCCGCCTCGCCGGTGACTTGCGCGTCCTCGGCATCGTGCCGCGGACGACGCCGGGCGAGTTCGGCTCTGGCCCGCTGCCGCTCGCCGGCGATCTCGCGGCGCCGACGGCGTGCGGCTACGGGTCGAGCTCGCGGCGCTGGGCGATCGCCGCGATCGGCGCCGTGCTCGTCGCCGGCGGCGCCACTGCCGCGTGGCGCTGGTACGGGATCGAGAAGAAAAAGAAGGGGCCCAAGCTTGCCGGGCGTTGGCGGGTGAGCGTCGGCAGGCGCGGTGCGACCACCTCGCGCGACGGCGAGGTCGTCATCGTCACGATCGTGCAGGAGGGCGCAAGCCTGCGCATCGCGAGCAGCGCCGTCGACATCGAACGCGATCCCGACCGGGAGAACTACCGCGACTTCTGGAAGCAGCGCACCGGCATCCCGCTGACGCGAGTGTTCTATCGCGGCGAGGGACTGATCCGCGGCGACGACGACGACGTCGCCGCCCCCGACGCGCCGGCAGGACCTCGCCGCATCCTGGTGTCGGTGCACGTCGACCCACCGGAAGGTGGCGAGCCGATCGACACCGGCGCGCTGCGCGGCACGATCGACCCCGACGGCAACCGGATCCGTGCCCGCCTCTGGCTCAACAGCGAGCAGGGCGAGCGCGTCGTCGACCTGCGCCGGGAGCCCTAGCGCGGCAAACGCATCGAGGCGGCCCGGCCGCCCGGCGACGGCGCGCCTGCGCTCAGCGAACGGCGGCGACGGTCTTGCCGCGCGCCGGCGCCGGAGCCGGCGTCGGAATCTTGGCGAGCGCTGCACCCGCAGTGCCGTCGACCGGCAGATGCTTCTCGCGCCACTCGGGCATGCCGCCGCGGAACCAGTAGATCTTGGCATAGCCCTCGGCGAGTGCGGTGCGCGATGCCTTGTACGACTTCCAGCACTCGGGGCCGTTGCACATGAAGACGGCGGGCTTGTCCTTCGCGATCGTCTTCAACGCCGTGAAGTCGTCCTTCTTGGCGTCGAAATCGATCTCCTTCAGGCTCTTTTCGACGTACGGCGCAAGCACCGCACCGTGCACGTGCTCGTTCTCGTATTCCTTCGGCGTCCTGGTATCGACGATC
>DASXIP010000325.1:0-4152 GCA_036497875.1 Caldimonas sp. | reverse complement strand
GCCGAGGAAGTCGGCCTGACGCTCGAGAAGGTGCAGCTGGCCGACCTCGGCCAGGCCAAGCGCGTCGAGGTGGCGAAGGAGAACACGACCATCATCGACGGCGCCGGCGCCGCCGCCGACATCGAGGCGCGCGTCAAGCAGGTCCGCGTGCAGATCGAGGAGGCGACGAGCGACTACGACAAGGAGAAGCTCCAGGAGCGCGTGGCCAAGCTGGCCGGCGGCGTGGCGCTGATCAAGGTCGGTGCCGCGACCGAGACCGAGATGAAGGAAAAGAAGGCGCGCGTCGAGGATGCGCTGCACGCGACCCGTGCCGCGGTCGAGGAAGGCATCGTCGCCGGTGGCGGCGTCGCGTTCCTTCGTGCGAAGCAGGCCATCGGCTCGCTCAAGGGCGACAACGCCGACCAGGACGCCGGCATCAAGCTGATCCTGCGCGCGATCGAGGAGCCGATCCGCATCATCGTCCAGAACGCCGGCGACGAGCCGAGCGTGGTCGTCGCTGCCGTTCTCGGCGGCAAGGGCAACTACGGCTTCAATGCGCAGAACGGCCAGTACGGCGACATGATCGAGATGGGCATCCTCGACCCGACGAAGGTCACGCGCACGGCGCTGCAAAACGCGGCGTCGGTCGCTTCGCTGATGCTGACGACCGAAGCGATGATCTCGGAAGCGCCGAAGGAAGAGACCGGCGGCGCCGGCGGCGGCATGGGTGGCATGGGCGGCATGGGTGGCATGGGCGGAATGGACATGTAATCCCCGGTCCTCCGGGACCGCTCTCACGGGCTGCTTCGGCAGCCCTTTTTCATGGCCCAATGGGGTTCAGGGCCGACAGGCGGCGCAGCCGCTCGCGCCAGGGTGCGCGAGATAATCCAGGCACCACTTCGAAGGCCTCATGCCGATCGCCCCGCTCTTGCAACGCTTCGTCGATGACGAGCTCGGCAACGCACCGGCGATCGTCGAGCGTGTCGTCGCTGGCACCCTCCAGCTGCTCGGCGCCGGCAAAGAGGCCCTGGCAAGCGGCGGCGAACGCGTCCACTCCGCCGACATCGTGGCGACGCTGCAGAAGAACAGCGCCCTCTACGAGAAGACATTCGTCGAATCGCTGCGCCGGCAGGTCGCCGTCGATCTCGACGAGCACCGCGGCGCCACGCCGGCCGAGGCCGCGCGCGGCGCCGCCAGCAGCCTCGAGCTGATGGACGAGTCGCGCGTCGACGTCGACATCGAGATCTCGCGTGCGATGCAGCTGATCGACAGCACCGCCGAATGGGAGCTGCGCGAGCTGCAGACCTTCACCTCGACCTTGGTCGGGCTCAACCACGTGACCGCCGAGTCCAATCCGTTCCGACCGCTGACGTACGCGACGGCGCTCTGGGACGCGGCGTGCGCGGTGACGCCGGCGCAAATTCAGCGCGCGATCATCCTGCGGACATCGGCGGGTGTCGCGGCGGGTCTGTTGAAAAACGCCTGCGCCGCGGCGACGACTCGCCTCGAGTCGCAAGGCGTGCAGCCCGGTGTCTACCGCACGGTCGTCCTGCCCTCGGGCTCGGCGTTCGGGCGCCCGATAGTCGACCCGCAGCGCCAGGGACCGCTGAGCGGCCTGCTCGGCGGCATGCCGCAAAGCTCGCCGGCCGGAGCCCGGAGCGACGAGAACCGCCCGGCGCTGCCATCGCGTCCCGGAGCCCTCGCACCGGCGCGCAGCGACGGCGGCGCGCGGCGCAACCCCGAGCTCGAGCGAGCGTTGCTTCGGCTCGACGAGTTGCTGCGTCAACCCGCATTCGAAAACTCTCGGCCGGGCCAGACGGCCGGCAATCGGATCGAGCAGCAGCGCGCCGCGCTCGTCGCGAGCGCAAGCGAGCCGCTCGATCGCCAGATCATCGAGCTCGTCACGCGGCTCTTCGAGTCGCTGCTGAACGACACGCTGCTGCCGAGCGCGTTTCGCCCGATCGTCTCGCGAATGCAGGTCGCAGCGCTGCGCGTGTGCCTGGCCGACCATGCAGCGCTCGATTCATACGACCACCCGATCTGGCGGCTACTCGACCGCATCGGCTTCACCAGCCAGGGCTACTCGCGCATTGAGGATCCGCGCCTGTCGTCGTTCCTGACGTTTTCGGGCGCAGTCGCCGAGGAGATGGCCGGCGCGACGGTCCCTGACACGGCCCTCTTCCGGCGCGGGCTGAACCGGATCGAGGGCTTCATCGCCGAGCAGCTGCAGGAGCAGCTGCGCGCCGCAAACGCAGCCGTGGACGCGTTGCAGATCGGCGAACGACGCGACGTGCTCCAGCAGCATCTCGCGCAGCGGCTGACCGACCAGATGGTCTCGGTCCGGACCTCGCCGACGATCCGCCGCTTCGTGACCGGCGCCTGGGCGCGGATCATCGCGGAGGAGATGCTTCGCCACGGCGAGCAGTCGGAGGCGACGCTGAGCGCGCTGAAGACCGTCGACGACCTGCTCTGGAGCCTGAAGATTCCCGATCATCCGCAGAGCCGCCAACGGCTGATCGCCCTGCTCCCGGGTTTGCTGCAGCGGATCCGCGTCGGCATGGAGTCCATCGCGCTGCCGGCGGTCGAGCAGCAAGCCGTGTTCGACGAGCTGATGGCGATCCACACCGAAGCGCTGCGGCCCGGAGCGCGCGCCGGCGCGCCGGGCGGGGCCATCAGCCCCGAGGAGATCGTGCGCCGGATGCGCGAGGAGGTGGTGCCGGAGACGCCGCCGGCGCGCAGCTTCAGCGACTCGGTGATCGATTTGTCGTCCATGGAGACCGTCCCTGCCGAGCACCTGCCGAGCGGAGGAGACCGTGGCGAGGACGATCCGGCGCGCCGCATCGACGCGTTGCGAGTCGGTGATCGGCACCGCGTCTTCCTGCAGGGGCGCTGGAGCCGGGTGCAGCTGCTGTGGCGAAGCGACCAGGGCCTGTTCTACCTGTTCGCCGGCGAGTCGCCATCGCGCACGCATTCGATCACCGGCCGCGCGCTCGAGCGACTGGCCGCAGCGGGGCTCGTGCAGCCGGTCGAGATCAAGCCACTGATCCAACGCGCGGTCGACCGGATGATGCGCGACATCTCGCCGCGCGCCTGAGCCGGCGCACCGGGCGGGTGCGCGCTAGCCGGCGATCTCGCGTTCGATCTCGCCGATGACGAGCTGGGGGCGCTCGTGGACGATCCAGTGCGTGGCACCCGGCACGCGAATCACGCGCAGATTCGGGACGTAGGCATCGAGACCGTCAAGCAGCGCAACCGGCAGCGCGATGTCGTCCTCGGCCCAGATGACAAGCGTCGGTGCATGCGAGATCAACGCCGCCGCCGGAATCTCGATCTTCATCACAGGATCGTCGGCGGAAAGCGGCGGCCGCAGCGGCGACGCGCGATAGTAGTTGCAGCCGCCCCGCAACCCGGCGCGCCAGACCTCGCGGTAGCGCTCGCGCATCGCCTCCGTCATCCAGCCGCCGCCGACGCGCGCAGGGTCGGCGGCGCCCATGTTGGTGAAGAACGGCCAGAGCCGCGCGAAGTCGTCCGCGCTCAGCAACGCTTCGGCGTCCGGGCGGCAGAGGAAGTTCATGTAGGCGCTCGCCTTCTGCTGCGCCGGGCTGTTGCGCAACTCGCGCAGGAAGGTCGCGGGGTGTGGCGAGTTGACGATCACAAGACGGCCGATCGCCTCCGGCCGCTGCGCCGCGAGGCCCCAGGCGAGTGCACCACCCCAGTCGTGCGCGATCAGCGCCGCGAGCTTGCCGCCAAGGGCGTCGATCAGCGACGAGATGTCGGCGACCAGATGCTTGGCGCGATAAGCCTCGACGTCTGCCGGCGCCGACGATCGCTCGTAGCCGCGCAGGTTCGGCGCGACGCAGCGGTAGCGCACCGAGAAGTGCTCGAGCAGATCGTCCCAGACGAACGCCGCCTCGGGGAAGCCGTGCAGGAAGATGAGCACCGGGGCATCGGTCGGGCCGGCGGCGCGGCAGCTGAGCTCGATGCCGTTGCCGAGCGCGATGGTGAATTTCTCGATCATGCGACGCCGCCTTGGTGTGTCCAGCCATGAAGCACTCGCGCCGCATCGTCGACGCCGACGCGGCTGAGCGACGAGAACGGCGTCAGCACGACCTCGCTCTCGTCGGTCGCGAACTCGCCGAGGACATCGCCCGCGGCGCGCAGCGCCGCTTCGGT
>DASXIP010000324.1:0-2103 GCA_036497875.1 Caldimonas sp. | reverse complement strand
CCGCTGCCGTTCGACGGCGCGGCGAGCGACGCGTCGCCGGGATCGCGCGCGCGGGTGACCGAGCCCTGAGCGTCGCCGTCGGCGCCATTTCGCCGAACTGATCGCGCTCGTCCCAGACTCCTCAATCGAGAGGACGAAGGGCCGCGAACAGGCTTCGGTGCTCTCCGCGCCCGCCTGGTGCGCAGAGGGCGATCTCGCCCGCTGCGAAGCGCTCCTCGCCCATGCCCGGGTGCACATGGAGGCGACGCTGCCGCCTCGGCAAACGATGATGGGCACGCTCGCGATGGAAGAGGCGCAGCTCTCGCTTGCGCGCCACGACCCGTCGCTTGCGCGCGATCAGTTGCGGCAGGCGCTGTCGATCTTCGAGGCCGGCGAGGGATGGAATCCGAACCGGCTGCGGACGCTGGGCTTGCTTGCGCGCGTCGAACTGCAGCTCGGCGACAAGACGGCCGCTGCCGAGGTCGCCGCCCAGGCCGTCGCGCAGTCGCGGGCGGCATTGGGGGGCTTTGCGCAAAGCGCCTGGCTCGGCGACGCCTTGCTCGCCCAGGCCGAGGTGCAGAACGCGGAAGGCAACAAGGCCGCACGAGCGACCTTGGCCGAAGCACTGACGCAGCTTCGCGAAACAACCGGCGACGGGGCGCCGTCGACGCGAGAGGCGAAGGCGCTGCTCGCAGCCTTGTAGGCTCATCGCTGCGACGCGACAGAGTCGCCGGGCGATCGGGCCGTGGCGAAACGAACATCACCTGAGCCCGGATCCCGAGCGGCACGACGGCGTCGTCGCCGTCGCGCGGCAGGCGATCGCGCGCGGCGAGGCTCTCTTCAACAGCAAGCCGATCGTGATCCGCTCGTGCCGCGACGGCAACGGGCTCAACGACGACCTGAACATTTCCGCGATCATCGGCACCCGCACGACCCACCACAACACGCCGAATGCAGGCGACCACTCGGTGCCGTTGCCGCTCGCGGCCTCGCCGACGCGAGCCGGCGCACGCCCGACCAGCCGCTCTACACGCTGCGCAACAAGACGCCCGGCGCGACGGTGCAGACGATCGATCCCGGCCGTGCGCTCATCAGCGGGCACTGGCAGGACATTGGCCGCTTCAAGGGCCCGACGTTCTGACAGAGCGTGCCGCGAATGGTCGCCGTGCCGCGATCGAGACGGCCCGCCGCTTCGGGATCGCGCACTGGCGAGCGTCCCCAATCGTGAGGGTGACGCTTCTCGCGGCGAGGTGTCTGATGGCGTCGCCATCCGACCAAGGAGATCGTCATGTCAGTCCGCATCGATCCGAACGCCGGCGCCAGCTCGCGCCGGCTCCTTGCCACCCTTGCGATCGCCGCCGTCACTTTCGGCGCCGGGGTCGCGCTCGGCCACTATCCGCAGGCCGGCAACGCGGCGCAACACGCCGCCTTCGCCGCACCGCGAGCGACGGCGGACGTCGCCGTGCCGGCGCATGACGACTCGCTGCCCGCCGCCGACGACACTTTGAGCCACGAGCGCGTCCGCGACGACGAACCAGCGCCGACGTTCTGACCGCCGCCTTCGGGCCCGGCGCGCGGCAGAATCGCGCCGGCCCCATGGCGAAACGAACGGCGCACGTCAGCGAGACTCCCGCAACGCACTGGCTGCGCCGCCGCGGCGTCGCCTTCAGCGAGCACGTCTACGACTACGTCGAGCACGGTGGCACGGCGGAGTCGGCGCGCCAGCTCGGCGTCGACGAGCACGCCGTCGTCAAGACGCTGGTGATGCAGAACGAGAAGCGCGAGCCGCTCGTCGTCCTGATGCATGGCGACCGGCAGGTGAGTACGAAGAACCTGGCGCGTGCGATCGCCGCCAAGAGCGTCGAGCCGTGCACGCCCGAGGCGGCCGAGCGCGCGAGCGGCTACCAGGTGGGTGGCACGTCGCCGTTCGCGACCAGGAAGGCGATGCCGGTCTACGTCGAGTCGACGGTCCTCGCCCTCGACCGTCTGTACATCAACGGCGGCCGTCGCGGCTACCTCGTCGGCATTGCGCCGGGCGTGCTGATCGAACTGCTCGGCGCGACGCCGGTCGCGTGTGCGCTCTGAGCCGGCTGGCGCAGAATCGTCGCCATGTCCTCGCCGACG
>DASXIP010000323.1:0-2499 GCA_036497875.1 Caldimonas sp. | reverse complement strand
CGGTCGCCGCGGCGCCGACGAACTTCATCGCCGCGATCACGACGTTGGCCGCGATCGCGCCGAACACGGCGAGCTTCGAATTGGCCAACGCGAGCTTGGCCCGGGCTGCGTCGCGAGCGACCTGGATCAGCAGTCGATGCGGGTCGATCCGGGCGCGACCGGGGGCTTGGCAACGGTCGGCGGCGACGTTGCCTTGCCGATGACGCCCGGCTTCGGCGGGACCGCCGGAGTCGCCTTGCCGGCTGGCTTGGTGCAGTCGGCACTGCTCGCGGTCGGCTTCGGTCGCGCCGCGGCGCGGGCCGCGGCCGAGCCCCCTTTCAGCGCCGAACCATGGCTCATGGAGTTCGACATCACCGGCGTGCCGAGCTGCACCGAATCGCTCCCGCCCGGCGTGCCGGTGTCGACCCCGCCGGGAATCTGCGACGTCTGCGAGGAGGTGGGCAGGCGCGGGGGCGCCTTGGTCACGGGCACCTGCGCGTCGGCATCGGTTTGCGCGAGAACGAGCAACGCGGCGGCGAGCACGGCGCAGCGAACGGAAGACGTTGGCTTCACGATCGACTCCTGATCCCGATCGAGAGTGTGCCCCCGCCGCGGGCCGACCGATGCCACCCGGCGCCCGCGCCGCCGCCAGTGTTGTTCCCGCGCAGCGCCGCCGCTGACCTTTCAGCCGGTCTTTGCCGCCGCGCGCTTGACCGCCTTCTTCGCGACCACCGTCTTCTTCGCGACCACGCGTTCGGCGCTGGCCTTCTTCGCCGGTGTCTTCTTCGCCGGAGCCTTCTTCGGTGGTTCTGCGGGCCCGCTGGCTGCGACCGCAGCGACCGGGTGTGCAGTCGCAACAGTCTTCTTCGCCGCGGATCTGCGCTCGGGCCGCGGCTCGAACGCGAACGTGACCTTGCCCTCCTTCGCGTCCCACTGGAGGCGCGCCTTGAACTTGCGCCGTGTCTTGTTGGAGACGAAGCCCTCGAGCAGGTCGGTCGCGCCGGTCGCGAGGAGCTTCGTCATCTGCTCGCGCGCGACCGGCTGCTGCAGGATGACCTTGCCGCTCTTGAAATCGCACGTCGGCGTCGGGCCGACCGAGTGCTCGCAGACATAGTTGGCGCCGAACTCGAAAACGTTGCCGTTGGTCTTCGGACACTTGCCGAGCGGCTCCTGGGCGCCGAAGTCGACCGGCTCGCCGGATTCGGCCTCGCGGCGGGCGTCGTCACCGAAGTCGAACTCGAGCTTCCAGTTGCGGGTCTCGTCGTCGGGCACCAGACGGATCTCGGCCGTGAACGGCCAGCCGGCCTTCGAACGAAAGCCCTCGAGCGGGCCGATCCGCTTGTCGCGCAGGAACGCCTCGACCTCGGCCAGCTCGAACGCGCGGCCGCCAGGAATCTTGCTGATCGAGAAGCCGCAGCCTTCGCGCTCGCCGGGGATGCCGGTGCAGGCGTAGCGACGGTAGTTCTCCTTGACGATGCCGCCGCAGTTCGGACATGGCGTTGAGAGCGTCGCGTAGTCGCCCGGGATCGTGTCGCGGTCGTACTCCTTGGCTTTCTTGACGATCCGCTCGGCCATTTCGGCGATCGAGCGCATGAAGGTCTCGCGCTCCAGGTGGCCCTTTTCCATCTCGGCGAGCTGGTACTCCCAGTTGCCGGTCAGCTCGGGCTTGGTTAGGTCCTCGACGCCGAGGCCGCGCAGGAGCGTCATCAGCTGGAACGCCTTCGCGCCAGGCACGAGCTCACGGCCCTCGCGGTGGATGTACTTCTCGTAGATGAGCCCTTCGATGATCGCCGCCCGCGTCGCCGGCGTGCCGAGGCCCTTTTCCTGCATCGCCTCGCGCAACTCGTCGTCGTCGATCAGCTTGCCGGCGCCTTCCATCGCCGAGAGCAGCGTCGCTTCCGTGTAGCGCGCCGGCGGCCGGGTCTTCAGCGACTTGACGTCGACGCTCTCGGTTCGCGCCAATTCGGCGGCAGCGACCGCAACGAGATTCGCGTCGTCCTCCTGCGCCTCACGGCCGTAGACCGCGAGCCAGCCGGGCCGCACCATGACCTTGCCGTTGGTCTGGAAGCGGTACTCCCTGCCGGCCTTGGCGACGGTCGAGATCCGCGTCGTCACCATGAATTCGGCCGACGGAAAGAAGACGGCGAGGAAGCGCTTGGCGACCATGTCGTAGAGCTTGGCCTCGATCTCGGACAGGCTCTTCGGCGGCAGCAGGGTCGGGATGATCGCGAAGTGATCCGACACCTTGGCGTTGTCGAAGATCCGCTTCGCCGGCTTGACGTAGCCCTCCTTCAGCGCCGTCGCCGCGTGCACTGCGAGCGGGCGAAGCGGCCCGGGCAGGGTCTCCTTGGCGATCATGCCGATCGTCTGCCTGGCGACCGCGAGGTAGTCCTCGGGCAGTGCGCGGCTGTCGGTCCGCGGATAGGTGAGGACCTTGTGCTTCTCGTAGAGCGCCTGCGCGATCGAGAGCGTCGTCCGCGCCGAGAAGCCGAAGCGCGAGTTGGCCTCGCGCTGCAGCGT
>DASXIP010000322.1:0-3910 GCA_036497875.1 Caldimonas sp. | reverse complement strand
AGACCGAGCTTGTTATTGATCCTGACGGTCGCTTTCATCATTGCCGCGCGCGCGCAGGGTCTGCAGTTGCGGCCGCGCCGTCGCGACCTGCATGACACCCTGCGTCGCGCCGGCCAGGGCACGCGCGACCAGGGATTCGAGCGACTCGTGTGGGTAGCACAAGGTGCGCCAGAGCATCGGTACGTTGACGCCGGCGACGACCCTGACGTGGACGCCGTCCGCGAGCCGCTGCGCGATGTTGCATGGCGTCGCGCCGAACACGTCGGTGAAGATCAGGACGTCGGGAGTGGCGATCTTCGCGAGCAAGGCACGGCCGAGCGCCTCGACCTCCTCGACCGGCATCGCCGGCGACACGTCGAGCACGCTGACCTGGCCGGCGCAGTCCGGAAACGCATGCTCGGCCACGGCCTTCAGCGCCGAGGCGAGCGGCGCGTGGGCGAGGATCATGAGGCCGGGCATTTGCGAACGGACGGGCGTCGGGCAGGCTCAGAGTAGGCGGATGGCATCGAAGAAGGTGCCGACGGCCTTCGGCCCGGGCACATCGTCGCTGCCGAGGACGGTCGCCTGGTACAGCGTCAGACCTCTAACGAAGAATGCGGCGTCGGCGACGACAGGGGTGCCGTCCGGGCGCTTGCCGACGATGCGGACGCGAGCGCTCTCGGGATTGGGAGTCGAGCCGGCGAGCGCCAGGGGATGCTCCTCGGTCGCCGTCCCGGCCAGGTTGCCGAGCAACTGCCCGCGCAGTGCCGCCAGCTCCGGCGTCACCCGGGCCGGATCTCCAGCCTCGAGCGCTGCCAACGCGAAATTGGCGCCGCTGGCGCTGCACGCGTGCATTCGCATCGGCACCACCGCGCCGGCGAGGGCGACGTTGCGCTCTTGATCGTGGGGTCGGCACGGGAACATCAGCACCAAGCTGGTCCCCTCGGGCCGGGCCTCGCGCCAATCGAGCGCTGGCGCGCAGGCGGCGGCCACCAGCACCAGCGCGATGACGGCAGTGTTCCGTGGCTTCGGCCGCCATCTGCGCTCGACGTGCATGTGGCGATTATCCCGACTCGCGGACAATCGCCGCCATGACCGATGCCGCGCAGGCGCCGATGTCCCTCGAGGGCATCCGCGTCCTCGACCTTTCGCGCGTCCTTGCCGGTCCCTGGTGCACGCAGGTGCTCGCCGACCTCGGCGCCGACATCATCAAGGTCGAGAAGCCCTCGCGGCCGGGTGTGCCCGGCGGCGACGACACGCGCGGCTGGGGTCCGCCGTTCCTGCGCGACCGGGAGGGCCACGAGACCGCCGAGGCGGCGTACTACCTCGGGACCAACCGGAACAAGCGATCGGTGACGATCGACATCGCGACACCGCAAGGCGCGGAGCTGGTGCGTTTTCTCGCCGATCGTGCCGACGTGCTGGTCGAGAACTTCAAGGTCGGCGATCTGGCGCGGCGCGGTCTCGACGCCGCCAGCCTGCTCGCCCGCAACCCCCGGTTGGTTTACTGCTCGATCACGGGCTTCGGCCAGACCGGGCCGTACCGGGAACGCGCCGGCTACGACTACGCGATCCAAGGCATGGGTGGCCTGATGAGCGTGACCGGCCCGTCGCGCACCGAGATCACCGACGACGCCCCCGGCGGCGGCCCACAGAAAGTCGGCGTCGCGGTCGCCGATCTCTTCACCGGCATGTACGCGACGGTCGCGATTCTTGCCGCGCTGCGCCACCGCGACCGCACCGGCCAGGGGCAGGCGATCGACATGGCGCTGCTCGATACGCAGGTTGCAATGCTCGCCAATCTCGGCGCCGGTTATCTGGCTAGCGGCATCGCACCGCAGCGTGCCGGCAACGCGCATCAGAACGTCGTCCCCTATCAGGTCTTCGAGGTCGCCGATGGCCACCTCATCCTCGCCGTCGGCAACGACGGCCAATTCGCGCGCTTCTGCACCGTCGCCGGTTGCAGCGAGCTGGCGGCGGACGCGCGTTTCGCGCGTAACGCCGACCGCGTGCGCAACCGCAGCGTCCTGATCCCGCTGCTCGCCGCGCGCCTGAAGATGCGTCCCCGCGCCGCCTGGCTCGCCGATCTCGAGACCGCCAAGGTGCCAGCGGGGCCGATCAACGACATCGCCGAGGTCTTCGCCGACCCGCACGTGCATGAACGTGGGATGACGGTCGAGCTCCCGCATCCTCTTGCCGGCGCCGTTCGTGTCGTCGCCAGCCCGATCAAGCTTGCCGCGACCCCGATCCGCTATCGCCGCGCGCCGCCGCTGCTCGGCGCCGACACCGAGGCCGTCCTCGCCGAGCTGGGCCTCGACGCTGAGGCGATCGCCGCCTTGCGCCGGGCCGGCGCCGTCTGAATCCGGTCTCGCCCGCCCCTGCGGCCCGAAATCAGTGAACAAGTTGTCACATTTGGCGACTTTGTGAGGCCGTCTGGCCAGCCGGCCGGACGTG
Source organism: Caldimonas sp. (assembly GCA_036497875.1). Lineage (GTDB taxonomy): Bacteria > Pseudomonadota > Gammaproteobacteria > Burkholderiales > Burkholderiaceae_C > Schlegelella_A. The sequence goes on along the minus strand of DASXIP010000322.1, from coordinate 1,477 downwards.
CCACTGGCGGCGACGCGAGGCGCCGTCGACACTTCCAAGTCTCGCAGTGCACGGGAGAGAGAGACGCTGCGGCACGCCGTCATGACGCTGCCGCTCCGCCAGGATCGGCAGCCGCGCGCGGCGCCCTCTTGGACGCACCGGTCTTTTCGAGAATCACTGTTCATGTCCAACGGCAAACGCAGCGCGGCCGAGGCGCACCGCAGCGACCCTTCCGAGCCGCTCGATCCGAACGAGGATCAGCGCTGGCGCGAGCTCGTCTCGCAGGTCGGGGTCGAGATCGCCGAGCCGCTGACGGCTGCGCTCGAGCGCATCCACGTCCTCACGGCGACCGGCAAGATCGACCGCGCTGGCCTGCGCGCGCTGCGCGACGAAGTCGAGCGCGCGCGCCACGCGGGGATGATCGGTCAGCAGTTGACGCGCTTTGCCACCGGCAAGGTCAAGCAGTCGCATGAAGTGCTGCAGCTCGAGGAAGTGCTGAAGAGCGTGCTCGCGCTGCGCACGCGCGAGACGCAGGCGCGCGGCATCGCGCTCAAGCACGAGATGAAGTCGGCGCGGATCATCGTCGACGGGTCGCTCCTCTTCAGCCTGCTCAACGCGACGCTCGACTGGGCGCTCGCGAACGCGCACGCCCACATCGCGTTCGCCGTCGACTTCAAGACCTGGCCGGTGCACGCGCGACTGACCTGCAAGTTCGCCAACCGGCCCGCCGACCAGATCGACGAGAGCGTGACCACCGAAGCATCGCCGCGCCTCGACTCGCTGACGTGGCGGCTGATCGAGCAGACCGCGTGGACGATGGGTCTCGTCGTCGAGCGCAAGGATGTCGCCGGCACGACGACGCTCGTCCTCGAGTTCCCGAAAACCGCAGGCGAGGAGATGGCCGGCCTTTCGGCGACCGAGATCGACGACGCCGGCGCCCAGTCGACCAACTCGAAGGCGCTCGCCGGCAGCCACGTCCTCGTCGTCGCGTCGCGGCGCGAGGTCCGCGTGCTGATCCGCGACGCGCTGCGCAACATGAGCATGCTGGTCGACTTCGTCGCCTCCGTCGAGGAGGCGGCGAGCTTCTGCCGCGAGGGCCTGCCGCACGCGATCATCGTCGACTCGATCCTGAAGGGCAGCCGCTTCAGCCACTTCCGCGACGAGATCCTCGGCGAGGTGCCCGACTTTGTCTTCATCGAGATCCTCGAGCAGGGCGCGACGTTCGAGATGTCCGGCACCAACGGTGCGCAGATGGCGCGGATCGGCCGCGACGTCGTCGCCAGCTCGCTGCCGGCAGCGCTGATGTTCGAGCTGTCGCGCGGCCTCTAGCGGCGCGCACGCCCAGCAGCAGAAGTCAGCGGCCGCCGAACACCTTGGCGAGGATCGCGCTGCCCGTGCCGACCGGGTCGCTGCGGATCTTCTTCTCCTCCTCGCCGATCATCAGGTAGAGCCCGTCGAGCGCCTTGCGCGTCACGTAGTGCTCGATGTTGGCGTCGTC
>DASXIP010000321.1:0-4568 GCA_036497875.1 Caldimonas sp. | reverse complement strand
ACTGGCTGTCGTGTTGCCGCTCGCCGCTGCGGCGCAGCCGACTCCGGCCAGGCCGATCCACGTCGTCGTTCCCTTTCCGCCGGGCGGTCCGACCGACGTCCTCGGCCGGATGCTCGGCCAGGCGCTCGGCGAGACCTTCGGCCAGACGGTGATCGTCGACAACAAGGTCGGCGCCGCCGGCAACATCGGCGTCGATGCGGTCGCGAAGGCGGCACCCGACGGCAGCACGATCGGCATCATCCCGGCCGGCAACATCGCCGTGAACCCGACGCTGTTCGCGAACCTGCCGTACAAGGCCGCCGACCTGGCGCCGGTGACGATGCTCGCGACGGTCGACAACGTCCTTGTCGTCAACGCCGAGAAGGTGCCGGCGAAGAACGTCCGCGAGCTGCTCGAGCTCGCCGCGAAGCAGCCGGGTGCGCTCAGCTACGCGTCGCCGGGCGCCGGCAGTCAGGCGCATCTCGCCGGTGCGCTGCTCGAGCTGAGCACCGGCGTACAACTGCTGCACGTGCCCTATCGCGGCATCGCGCCGGCGGTCAGCGACCTGGTCGGCGGCCAGGTCTCGATGATGTTCGCGCCGCTGCAGACGGCGCTGCCGTACATCCGCAGCGGCAAGCTGCGCGCGCTCGGCATCGCCAGCCAGAAGCGCTCGCCGCTCCTGCCCGAGCTGCCGACGATCGCCGAGCAGGGCATCGCGAAGTTCGAGGCCGTTTCCTGGTACGCGCTGATGGTCCCTGCAGGCACCCCGGCCGACGTTATCGACAAGCTCGCCGCTGCCACCGTTCACTTCCTCGCGCTGCCCGATACCCGTGCCAAGCTCGCCGCGCAGGGCATGGACGTCGGCGGCGGCACGGCGCAGGAGCTCGCCGCCACCGTGCGCTCGGAGAGCGCACGGTGGAGCGAGGTCGTCCGCAAGCAGAACATCAAGGTCGAATGAGCAAGAAGAGCGCGGCGACGATGGTGCTGGGCAGCGGCGCGCTGACGCTCGACGCCCTGCAGCGGCTGCACGCCGGCGAAACGACGCTCGCGATCGACGCCGCCGCGCGCAAGCGGATCCGCGCCAGCGCCGACGTCGTGCGCCGCGCCGCTGCCGGCGATGCACCGGTGTACGGCGTCAACACCGGCTTCGGCAAGCTCGCCGGCACGCGCATCGGCGCCGGCGATCTCGCGCAGCTGCAGCTCAACCTGATTCGCTCGCACAGCGTCGGCGTCGGCGCGCCGCTCGCCGCGCCGGTCGTGCGCCTCGTGCTCGCGCTCAAGGCGGCGAGCCTCGCGCGCGGTTATTCGGGTGTGCGCGAGGAGGTCGTCGATGCCTTGCTCGCGGTCCACAACGCCGGCCTGCTGCCGGTCGTTCCGGCGCAGGGATCGGTCGGCGCGTCGGGCGACCTGGCGCCGCTCGCGCACATGACGCTGGCGCTGATCGGCGAAGGCGAGATGTGGCACGAGGGCGGGCGCGTTCCTGCCGCCGGCGCGCTGCGCTCGGCGGGAATCGCGCCGCTCGCCCTCGAAGCCAAGGAAGGGCTCGCGCTCATCAACGGCACGCAGGTCTCGACGGCCCTCGCGCTGCATGCGCTGCTCGAGTTCGAGCCGGTGCTCGAATCGGCGCTCGTCATCGGCGCGCTGACCGTCGACGCCGCGCGTGGCAGCGACGGCCCGTTCGATCCGCGCATCCACGCGCTGCGCGGCCAGCCGGGGCAGATCGACGTCGCGCGCTACTACCGCGCGCTGCTCGCCGGCAGCGAGATCCGCCGCTCGCACCTGCAGGGCGACGACCGCGTCCAGGATCCGTACAGCCTGCGCTGCCAGCCGCAGGTCGTCGGCGCGTGCCTGGATCAGTTGCGCCACGCCGCGCTCGTCCTCGTGCGCGAGGCCAACGCCGTCACCGACAACCCGCTCGTCTTCGCTGGCGCCGCCGACGGCGGCGACGATGCGGTCGTCTCCGGCGGGAATTTCCACGCCGAGCCGGTGGCGCTTGCTGCCGATGCGATGGCGGTCGCGATCGCCGAGGTCGGCGCGATCGCCGAACGGCGGATCGCGATGCTGATCGACGCCGGCGTGTCGCGGCTGCCGCCGTTCCTCGCCGCCGAGCCTGGCCTCAACAGCGGCTTCATGATCGCCCACGTGACGGCGGCGTCGCTGGCGAGCGAGAACAAGTCGCTCGCGCACCCGGCGAGCGTCGACAGCCTGCCGACGAGCGCCAACCAGGAAGACCACGTCTCGATGGCGACCTTCGCGGCGCGCCGCCTGCAGCCGATGATCGCCAATACGGCGACGATCCTCGCGATCGAGCTGCTCGCCGCCGCGCAGGGAATCGAGTTCCTGCGGCCGCTTTCGAGCTCGGCGCCGCTCGAGGCGGCGCACGCGCTGCTGCGGCAGCGCTGCGCGGCGATGGCGGTCGACCGCACGCTCGCCATCGACATCGACCGCGCAACCGCGCTCGTCCAGGGCGGTGCGGTGGCGCGTGTCTTTCGCACGATCGCCGATCTGCCGGCGCTCTGGCACCCCGCGTGAGCATGGCGCAGCGCAAGCGCAGGAAACCGGGCGCCAGGATGCTGCACTCGACGAACGCGTCGAGCTCGGCAACTCGCTAACGCCTTCGCCTCCGGAGACGGGGCATGAACGGGACCAGCGCGCTCAGTGCCAGCATCCCGATCGCGAGCAGCCACATCAGGCCCTCGGCATCCGTCTCGTCGGCGATGCCCAGGCTGAGCTTGAGCGTGCAGGTCAGATCGTAGCAATCGCTGCTCAGATAGCGATTGGCGAGTCCCAGGCAGACCAGCAAGATACCGCCCGCGGTCAGGCCGGCCAAGGCGCGCAGCGCGATGCTTCGAGGCGTCAGCGGCGCGAGGCTCCAGCGTGAGCCCCGGCCCTTGCGATGGCCGACCAGGACGTCGAGCAGGTTGTCCATGTCCTCGTCGAAGTGCGAGGTACGCAGCGCGAAGGCGTTGATCTTCGCCAAATCCTTCAGGTCCTCGGGCAGTTCGTTCGAGTGCGGCATGCGCGCGTCGTCGATCAGGATCGGCACGAGCTTGAGACGGCTGCGCAGCGCCAGGCCGGTTTCCTGCCGCACGACGTCATCGGCATCGAAGATGCGCGCCTGTTCCGGCGCCCCGGCCGGGCCAAGCCATTGCGGGCCGATCAGAACGAAGACGTGGCTCGCCTTGGCCAGCGTGCGGTGGATCTTGTGCTCGAAGTTCTCGCCCAGCTCGATGTCGTCGACGTCGAGGAACAACTCTTCGACGGCGGGAACGGCGTCGAGGAACTGCGCCATCCGCCCAGCCGTCGCCTGGCTGTCGGCGCGACGGTAGGAGAGGAAGACCTTCATCGCAGGGCCCGCGGCGCGCGCTCAGAACAGCCGCGCCTTCTCGAGGTGCACGGTCGCCCCCAGCCGACCTTCCGGCGGAATCAGCTTCGCGTCGCCGTCGCGCTGCCCCTTCTCGAACTCGTAGATCAATGCTTGCACGACGTGCCGGCTCGTGTAGGGCAGGCCCGAGAAATCGGTCGGCAACGCGGACACGCCGTCGCGGGCGATCGCGCGCAGCTGGGCTTCGGTCGGCAGAGCAATGGCCTGCGCCATCCGCTCCTCGGAGACGACAAGCACGATCTGCCGATACTCGCCGGGCGGCGCATAGAAGAGCCGCTTGACGTAGGCGGCAAGGCTGAACATCTCGTCCTGACTCGGCGGCGCGAAGCCGGCCGACCCGCGCATGCGCGCGCCGTCGGTGTCGATGTGCTCGAGGTCGAGCACGATCGCGAAGCCGTCGCAGCCCGCGCCGAGGTACTTGGGCTGCTGGTAGCCGGCGCGTGCGATTGCGCCTTCCAGGCGTGCCGCGACGGCCGCCAGCGTCGTCGCCTTGCCCTCGGGCCCAAACAGCAGGTACGGGGGGACGATCGCGGTGACGCTCGGTTGCGGCGGGCTCGGCCAGGGGAAAGGCGCCAGGTCGGCGGCAGCGCAACGGCGGGCGGCCGAGGCGGCGGTCTGCGGTGAGGGACGGGCGGCCGGCCGCGGCGGTGGCGGCGCTGGCGACGCCGAACGTATCTCCACTTCTGCCCTCGCTCGTTCCGCTGCATCCGTCTTCGCCGCTGCCTGCGCGGCTCTTTCCGCGTCTGCCGCCGCACGCGGGGCCTGCGCCGCCGCCGCGGGAAGCTGGGTGGCGGTCGGCGGAGGCCCTCCCGTTTCGACCGGTGGCGACGCGGCCACTGGCGGCGGTGCCGTTGGTGCGGGAGGCGCGGTCGCGGCCACCTTCTGGTCACAAGCGCCGAGCCAGGCGATCGCGGCGAACAGCAGCGCCGCGGCCAGCATCGACGGGGTGATTCGCGATCCCATTGCCATCACCTCCCTGAGCGAGATCGACGCCGAGCGCGCGGCGCGCAGATCGAGTGCGCGCTGACACTCGTGATCGCGGCAACGGGGCGCGATCTGGCTCGTGCAGCGGCTGGCCGGGCGGTAAGCTCAGCCGCTGCTGGCCGGTAGCCTCTAATGGTCGCGCGTCACTTCACGTCGGCGACGAGCTTGCTCATCTCGGCCGGGGTGAAGCCACGCAGCGTCTGCGTACGCACGTTGCCGA
>DASXIP010000320.1:0-3253 GCA_036497875.1 Caldimonas sp. | reverse complement strand
GTTGTCGGCGATCACCGCCGGGTTTCTCGGGTCGTCCTCCGGGATGCCGGCCTCGACCTTGCCGACCAGGTCGGCGCCGACGTCGGCGCCCTTGGTGAAGATGCCGCCGCCGAGGCGGGCGAAGATCGAGATCAGCGACGAGCCGAAGGCCAGGCCGAGCAGGGGCTTCAGCGTCGCCGAGTCGACCTTGGTGGCGCCGGTGAGATACCAGAAGAACGCACCGACGCCGATCAGGCCGAGGCCGACGACGAGCAGGCCCGTGATGGCGCCGCCCTTGAAGGCGACGTTGAGCGCCGGGCCGATGCCCTGCGTGGCCGCCTGCGCGGTGCGTACGTTGGCCCGCACGGAAACGTTCATGCCGATGAAGCCGCACGCGCCCGAGAGGATCGCGCCGAGGATGAAGCCGACCGCGGTGGTGTGATCGAGGAAGAAGAAGATCAGGACGGCGAGGACGATGCCGACCATGCCGATCGTCGTGTACTGTCGCTTGAGATAGGCCGCGGCGCCCTGCTGGATCGCCGCGGCGATCTCCTGCATGCGCGCGTTGCCCGCGTTCTGGCTGAGGATCCAGCTTCGCTGGACGAAGCCGTAGAGGACTGCCGCGAAGCCGCAGGCCAGGGCGATGTAAAGCGCCGTCGTGGTGGAGATCAAGACCGTTCCTTCCTCGTTCGAGTCGTCGAATTCGTTCGATTCATTGGCAAGCCCGCCGCCGGGCGTGACATCGCGCACGGGCTCGGGCAAACCCGCGGATGTTAAGGGATGCCGGGGTCTCGCCCCAGTCCGGGTGCCTGGGCGCGCCTGCGGCCGCTCCGCCGGCGGCTTTACCATGGCGCTTTCGCCTTCGACGCCGTCCGCCATGAGCTTGCACAACGTCACTCCGGGCACGCGTGCGCCCGACGAGTTCAATGTGATCATCGAGATCCCGATGAACGCCGACCCGATCAAGTACGAGGTCGACAAGGAAAGCGGCGCGATGTTCGTCGACCGCTTCATGAGCACGGCGATGCACTATCCGTGCAACTACGGCTACATCCCGCAGACGCTGTCCGACGACGGTGACCCGGTCGACGTCCTCGTCATCACGCCGTTCCCGCTCGCGCCGAGCGTCGTTGTCACCTGCCGGCCGATCGGCCTGCTGAAGATGGAAGACGAGGCGGGCGGCGACGCCAAGCTGCTCGCGGTGCCGATCGACAAGATCCTGCCGATCTATACGCCGTGGCAGAAGCCCGCCGACCTGCACGAGGCGCGCCTGCACCAGATCCAGCACTTCTTTGAGCACTACAAGGATCTCGAGCCGGGCAAGTGGGTCAAGGTCAGTGGTTGGGAAGGCCCTGACGCGGCGCGCGCCGAGGTCAGGAACGGGATCGCGGCGTACGTCGCCAGCAAGGCCGGCCGGCCGACTTGAGGTGCGCGGCGCTCAGCCGCCAGCGCCTTCCTTGAACGGTCGGTGTTCGTTCAGCTCATCGAGGTAGCTCTCGACGCCGGCGCCTTCACGGGCGAGGAAGTCGTCGATCGCACGCGCGAACTGCGGGTGTGCGAGCCAGTGTGCCGACCACGTCTGCACCGGCAGCAGGCCGCGCGCCATCTTGTGCTCGCCTTGGGCGCCGCCTTCGAAGCGACGGTAGCCGTTGGCGATGCACCACTCGAGAGGCTGGTAGTAGCAGGCGTCGAAGTGAAGGCAGCTGACGTGCTCGATCGCACCCCAGTAGCGACCGAACGCGGTCTTGCGCTCGGGGTCGATCGCGATCAGCGACGACGCGATCCTGCTGCCTGCGCGCGACGCTGTGAAGAGGAGCCAGTTCCGACCCATCGTCGCTGCCGAACGGGCGAAGAAGTCGCGCGTCAGGTAGGGCGTCGAGTGATGCGCACGGTAGGTCAGCGTGTAGCAGCGGTAGAAGAAGTCCCAGTCGGCGGGCGCGATCGTGGTGCCGGCGGCGACCGCGAAGCTCACTCCTGCGTCGGCGACACGACGTCGCTCTTGCTGGATCTTCTTGCGCTTGTCGCGTTGCAGGCCGGCGAGGAAGTCGGCGAAGTCGGCGTAGGCGAGCGGTGTCCGGTTCGTCCAGTGGAACTGCACCGTCGTGCGCAGCGACCAGCCGGCGGCCCGCGCCGCGGCCTGGTCGGCGTCGTCGAGGAAGAGCAGATGAGCCGATGAAAGACCCGCCGATCGCGCCAGTTGCTCGATCGCGCGCAGGAGGAGCAGCCGGTGCTCGCTGTTCGTCGCCAGCAGCCGCGGTCCCGGCACCGGCGTGAACGGGATGGCATCGAGCAGCTTGGGGTAGTAATCCAGCCCGTGGCGTCGATAGGCGTCGGCCCACGCCCAGTCGAACACGTACTCGCCGTACGAGTGGTCCTTGAGGTAGAGCGGGCACGCGGCGACAAGCTCGCCACGGCATTCGAGGACGAGGAAATGCGGTGCCCAGCCGGTCTCGGCGACGGCGCTCGCCGAGTCGTGCAGCGCGCGAAGGTAGGCGAGCAAGACGAACGGTGTCGCCGAAGGTTGCGCGGCGACGAGCGCGTCCCACGCGGCGGCGTCGATCTCGCGCGGATCGTGGACGACGCGGATCGCATATTCTTCGTCGCTCGATCGCTGCTTCTTCTTCAGTCTCGCGTCCTTGCTCATATGTCAGCTGATGTGCCCGTCAAGGTCGCGCTGGCGCAGATCAACGCCACGGTCGGCGATCTCGCGGGCAACGCGGCGAAGATCGTCGCCGCCGCGCGCCGCGCCCATGGCGAGGGCGCCCGGATCGTCCTGACGCCCGAGCTCGGCTTGTGCGGCTATCCACCCGAGGACCTGCTGCTGCGGCCGGCATTCATGCACGCGTGCGCCGAGGCGCTTGCCGTTTGCGCCCGCCAGCTGGCCGACCTGCCGGGTCTTGTTGTCGTCGTCGGCCATCCGCATCAACCGGGTTCGGCGACCGATCTTAGGTCGAAGTCGCTCACCGTGCAGACGCGCTTCAACGCCGCATCGGTGCTGTCAGAAGGCCGCATCGTCGCCACCTATTGCAAGCGCGAGCTGCCGAACTACCAGGTCTTCGACGAGCGGCGCTATTTCGCGTCGGGTCGCGACGGTGGTTTGCCGGCGGTGACGTTCGCGGTCGGCGGGCTCCGCTTCGGCCTCGTCATCTGCGAGGACGCCTGGTTCGACGAGCCCGGCGAGCTGGCGCGCGCTGCGGGTGCGCAAGTCCTCTGCGTCATCAACGCATCGCCGTTTCACCTCGGTAAGATGGCCGAGCGCGAGGAGCGCATGGCG
>DASXIP010000319.1:0-3089 GCA_036497875.1 Caldimonas sp. | reverse complement strand
CGTGCTCGTTCGCGATCTCCTGCACCGTCGCTGCCTGCTCGGCGACTCCCGCCTCGCTGCCGTGGAACTCCATCAGCAGCATCGGCGCTTCGGTGAGCGCGAGCTTGTCGTGGCGGTTGACCGCGCGCACCGCGTGCCGGTCGAGCAGCTCGCAGCGCGCGATCGGCACGCCCATCTGGATGATCTGGATCACCGTCCGCACGGCGGCATCGATCGAAGGGAAGGTGCACGTCGCCGCCGACATCGCCTCCGGCAGCGGATAGACGCGCAGCGTGATCTCGGTCATGACGCCGAGCGTCCCCTCGCTGCCGACCATGAGGCGCGTGAGGTCGTAGCCGGCCGACGACTTGCGCGCCCGCGTGCCGGTGTGGATCACATCGCCGTTCGCCGTCACGACCTTCAGGCCGAGGACGTTCTCGCGCATCGTCCCGTAGCGGACAGCGTTGGTGCCGCTGGCGCGGGTCGCGCACATGCCGCCGATCGACGCGTCGGCGCCGGGGTCGATCGGGAAGAAGAGGCCGGTGTGGCGGATCTCGTCGTTGACCTGCATCCGTGTCACGCCCGCCTGCACCGTGACGGTGAGGTCTTCAGCGTTGACCGCAAGCACTTTGTTCATGCGCGAGACGTCGATGCTGACGCCGCCCTGGACCGCGAGCAGGTGTCCCTCGAGCGACGAGCCGACGCCGAACGGGATCACCGGCACGGCGTAGCGGTCGGCGAGCTTGACGACCTCGGCAACGTCCTCGGTGCTTTCGCAGAAGACGACCGCTTCCGGCGGCGGCGCATCGATCGGCGACTCGTCACGGCCGTGCTGCTCGCGCACCGCGAGCGCGGTCGAGCAGCGGTCGCCGAAGCGCGCCTTCAGTGCCGCGATCATCTCGGCCGGGACCGCGCGCGGCGCGATCGTCGGCAGCAGGTGGGCAGGCAGCGGCGCGTTCATGGCTGATCTCCCGGTCGGTCGGCGAAGAGGCATTGTAGGAACCTCACCCTTGCCCGCGTCTGAGCGCTGCTAGGATGAGATGACCATGGCGCATCGGCTGACACAGATCGCGACCCGCACCGGCGACGATGGCACGACCGGCCTCGGCGACGGCAGCCGCGTCGCCAAGAGCGACCAGCGCATCGCCGCGCTCGGCGACGTCGACGAGCTGAACTCGACCCTCGGCGTGCTGCTCGCCGAACCGCTGCCCGACGACGTCCGCGAGCTGCTCGTCGTCGTGCAGCACGAGCTCTTCAACCTCGGCGGCGAGCTCTCGATCCCCGGCTACGCGCTGCTGAAGGCCGAGGCCGTTGGCCGCCTCGACGAGGCGCTCGCGCACTACAACGCCGGCTTACCGCGGCTGAAGGAGTTCATCCTCCCGGCCGGAACGCGCAGCGCCGCACTCGCCCACGTCGGCCGCACGGTTGCGCGTCGCGCCGAGCGGTCGGTCGTCGCGCTAGCGGCGAGCGACGACGTCCGCGCCGAAGCGCGCCAGTACCTGAACCGCTTGAGCGACCTGCTGTTCGTTCTCGCCCGCGTCCTCAATCGCGCCAACCTCGATGGCCTCGGCGGCGACGACGTCTACTGGAAGAGCGAGCGGCTGGCGCGCGACCCCTAGCGGGCGTCGCGATGTCTTAGCGCGAGACGATGAGGTCGCGCTCCGCGACCCACGCCACCGGCTCGCCCGCCGCGGGTCGCTGCAGGCGAAGCTCGACCTCCTTGCGGTCGGCGGCATCGAGGTCCTGGTAGAGGACGTCGCCGGCGTTGCCGGGCTCTCCGGCGACAAACAACTGCGAGGTCAGCTCGCCGAAGCCGGGGTGCCGCAGCTTGACGTGGATGTGCGGCGTGCGCCCGGGATACGGCACCGGACGGATGGTCAGGAAGCGGTAGCGTCCGCGAGCGTCGCTTCGCGTGCTGCCGAAGCCTTGGAAGCCGATGTCGACGCGATCTCGGGCGCCGCGCGGATGGCGGTAGCTGCCGAACGCGTCGCACTGCCAGATCTCGACCTCGGCGCCGTCGATGGCGCGGCCGTCGCCGTCGATGACAGCGCCGCGCAGGTCGAGATAGTCGCCGCGCGCGCGTGGCAGCGGCTGGCCGTCGGGCGCACGGCCGCGCACGGTCGTGAGGTCGGCATCCCAGTCGACGCTTCGTGCGCGGTATTCGAGCGGCGGATAGAACGGGCCGTCGGTCATGCGCGGCAGGCCGCGCGCCGCCGCGATCGCAGGAAAGCCGACGGTGGCGACGACGCCCGCGAAGGCGACGAGCCGGCGGCGCGAGACCGTCACGGTGCGCATGCCGCGATTGGAGCGCGCTGCCAGGCCGGGGTCAAACGGCAGCCGGGGCGAGCGCCGCGTGCGCCTTCGCGCGCCGCGCCGTCACCGCGGCGCTCAGGATTTCGAGCGTCTTCGCCGAGTCGTCCCAGCCGAGGCAGGGATCGGTGATGCTCTGGCCGTAGACGAGCTTGCCCGGATCGTCCTTGCCGGCGACGAACTTCTGCGCACCGGCATGCAAGTGGCTCTCGACCATGACGCCGAAGACGCAACGGTTGCCGGCTTCGAGCTGGCCGGCGATGTCGCGCGCGACGTCGACCTGGCGCGCGTGGAGCTTGCCGCTGTTGGCATGGCTGCAGTCGACCATCAGCGTGCACGGCAGCCTCGCGGCCTCGATCTCCTTGCACGCCGCCGCGATCGATGCGGCGTCGTAGTTTGGCGCCTTGCCACCGCGCAGGATGAGATGGCAGTCGACGTTGCCGCGCGTCTCGACGATCGCGACCTGGCCGTTCTTGTGGACCGAGAGGAAATGGTGCGGCCGCGCCGCCGCCTGGATGGCGTCGATCGCAATCCGGATGTTGCCGTCGGTGCCGTTCTTGAAGCCGATCGGCGCCGACAGCCCCGAGGCGAGCTCCCGGTGCACCTGGCTCTCGGTCGTGCGCGCGCCGATCGCCCCCCAGGCGATCAGGTCGCCGAGGTATTGCGGCGAGATGACATCGAGGAACTCGCTGCCCGCGGGCATGCCGAGCTTGTTGATCTCGAGCAGCAGCTGGCGGCCGATCCGCAGGCCTTCGTCGATGCGATAGCTCTCGTCGAGATAAGGGTCGTTGATGAGGCCC
>DASXIP010000318.1:0-3366 GCA_036497875.1 Caldimonas sp. | reverse complement strand
GACGACGATCAGCCCCAGTCGCGCGAGCGGCGCGAACACCGCCAGCCGCGTGCCGAGGACGAGATCGGCCAGCCCGAGCTGCGCCGCCAGCCAACTGCGCAATCTCTGTGCCGGCGTCAGCCCGCTGTGCAGCGCGACGATCCGGCGGCCGGCGAAGCGGCGCGTGAAGCGATCGATCAGCTGCGGTGTCAGGTTGATCTCGGGGACGAGGACGAGCGCCTGTCGGCCGGCAGCGAGCGCCCGCTCCGCGCTCTGCAGATAGACCTCGGTCTTGCCGCTCCCGGTGACACCGTGGAGGAGAGCGGTTCCCGGCGTCGCGCCCGCCATCGCTGCGGCGATCGTCGTGATCGCACCCTCCTGCTCCGCTGCCAGCTCGGGGGGCGCCTCTGCCGCGTCTGCATCCGGAGCGACGGCATCGGCGAACGCGCGACGGAGACGCTCGACGCGGTTCGCCAATGCGGCGCGGCCGAGGCGGCGCAACTCGGGAGGCAACACCGCGAGCGCGATCTCGCCGACGCTGCGCTGGTAGTACGAGGCCGCGAACTCGACGAGGGCGCACCACGCTGGCGTCAGCGCAGGCAATGCGTCGCAGACCTCGGCGATCTCGCGCAGGCCGCCCGGCGGATCGTCCTCAGCGTTCTCACGCCACGTCAGGCCGGCCACCTCGCGCTTGCCGAAGGGCACGCGCACCAGGAGTCCGGCGGCGAGCGGGTGCTGACTCCGATAGCTCAGCGCGGCGGTCAGCGCCGCATGACGGGGAGCATCGACGAGCACCGGGACGACGCATTCAGGCATCGTGGCATCGTGCGATGGGCTGGCCTCCACTCCACTTCAGTCGAAATTCAGATTCTTGCCGTAAGTTCTTGATTTTCGGGCGCTTTTGATCTTCTCCACCGTGTCTGTGGAAAACTTTGTGGGCAAAGGCCGTTCGCCGGTCCGAAATGCTTGTCCTGTCTTGGTTCCGGACCCGCTGCCCAGTTTCGCGGCAATCGATGCTTCCCAGCAAAATCAACAACTTAGCGCGTTCGCCGGTTTTCATCATGACGCGTTGCAGCAGAGCCGACGCTTTTCGTGACAGGATCAAGTCATGGGGATAAGTCAAGCCCTGAGTGCTCACTCACCCCAATTCCATCACATCGTTGCGATCCGTGAACTCGGTCACGGCCGGGCACCGTGAAAGGGCGGTGATGCCCGATGCACCGTCTCGACAAGAATCGCGACGTTCTCCGCCGGCGCGTGCTGGCTGATGCCGTGACCGAGGTTGAAGATGTGCCCGTTGCGGACGCCGTCGACCTCGGCGGCGCCGAAGCTCGCCAGGGTGTGCTCGACCTCGCGCCGGACTGCATCGGGCCCGGCGAAGAGTGCGGCCGGATCGAGGTTGCCCTGTAGCGCGACGCCGGCACCGACGCGCCGGCGCGCGCGACCGAGATGCACCGTCCAGTCGACGCCGACGACATCGGCGCCCGACGCCGCGATCTCCTCGAGCCAGGGGCCGCCGCCCTTGGTGAAGACGATGTGGGGAACGCGTCTGCCTTCGCTCTCTCGCTTCAGCAGGGTGAGAACCCTGCGCGTGTAGGCGAGGCTGAAGGCCTGGAACGCGCCGTCGGCGAGCACGCCACCCCAACTGTCGAACACCATCACCGCCTGCGCCCCGGCATCGATCTGGGCGTTGAGATACGCCGCGACGGCGTCAGCGTTGATCGCGAGGATCCGGTGCAGGAGGTCGGGCCGGTCGTAGAGCATCGACTTGACGAGACGGTAATCGTCGGAGCCACGGCCTTCAACCATGTAGCAGGCCAGTGTCCAGGGGCTCCCGGCGAAGCCGATCAGCGGCACCCGGCCGGCGAGCGCGCGCCGAATCGAGGTCACCGCGTCGAAGACGTAGCGCAACTTGGCCAGATCGGGAACGGCGAGCCGCGCGACCGCGGCCTCGTCGCGCAGCGGCGCCGCGAAGCGCGGGCCTTCGCCTTCGGCGAACGAGAGGCCGAGCCCCATCGCGTCGGGAACGGTGAGGATGTCACTGAACAGGATCGCGGCGTCGAGCGCGAAGCGGTCGAGCGGCTGCAGCGTCACCTCGGTCGCGAACGCCGGGTTGGTGGCCAGGCCCATGAAGCTGCCGGCGCGCGCACGCGTCGCCCGATATTCGGGCAGGTAGCGACCCGCCTGGCGCATCAGCCACACCGGCGTGTACTCGGTCGGCTGCGACAGGCAGGCGCGCAGGAACGTGTCGTTGGCAAGCGGCGCTGGCATCGGCGGATTGTCGCTGCGTGCGGACCATAATCGCCGCGACCCACCACGACGAGATCCGGAACGATGCTCGCCAACGACGTCTTGCACACGGTCGGCAACACGCCGCACATCCGCATCAACCGGCTGTTCGGAACGAGCCACAACGTCTATGTCAAGAGCGAGCGCGCCAATCCGGGCGGCTCGATCAAGGACCGGATTGCCGTCGCGATGGTCGAGGCCGCAGAGGCGTCGGGCACGCTGAAGCCGGGCGCGACGATCGTCGAGCCGACCTCGGGCAACACCGGCGTCGGCCTGGCGATGGTGGCTGCCGTCAAGGGCTACCGGCTCGTTCTCGTCATGCCCGACAGCATGAGCGTCGAGCGGCGCCGCCTGATGCTCGCGTACGGCGCGACCTTCGTGCTGACGCCGCGCGAGAAGGGCATGAACGGCTCGATCTCGAAGGCGCAGGAGATCGTCGCGTCGACGCCCGGCGCGTGGATGCCGCAGCAGTTCGAGAACCCGGCCAACATCGACGTCCACGTGCGCACGACCGCCGAGGAGGTCGCGGCCGATTTTCCGAGCGGCATCGACGCGCTCATCACCGGCGTCGGCACCGGTGGCCACATCACCGGCTGCGCGCAAGTGCTGAAGAGGATGTGGCCGAAGCTGAGGGTCTATGCGGTCGAGCCGGCGGCGTCGCCGGTCATCAGCGGCGGCCGGCCGAGCCCGCATCCGATCCAGGGCATCGGCGCCGGCTTTATCCCGAACAACCTGCACGTCGATCTGCTCGACGGCGTGATCCAGGTTGAGGCCGAGGCGGCGCGCGAGATGGCGCGCCGCTCGGCGCGCGAGGAGGGGCTGCTCGTCGGCATCTCGTCCGGAGCGACGCTCGCCGCGATCGCGCAGAAGCTGCCCGAGATCGCCGCCGGGTCGACGGTCCTCGGCTTCAACTACGACACCGGCGAGCGCTACCTCTCGATCGAAGGCTTCTTTCCCCAGGAATGAAGCCGAAGATCCTCATCGTCGAGGACGAGCCCGGCATCGCCGACACGCTGCAGTACGCGCTGCGCACCGAAGGCTTCGAGCCGCACTGGTGCGCGACCGGCGAGGACGCGCTGGCGAATGTGCGCGCGGCGG
>DASXIP010000317.1:0-4729 GCA_036497875.1 Caldimonas sp. | reverse complement strand
GAGCTGGAACCCGCTCTGGGCGAACCTGCAGGTCTACGCCGAGCTGGCACGCGACGCGTGGCGGGCGCGGCACTGGCTGGACCGGCTGCGGGTCTGGTGGAAAGCGCCGGGCTGGCGCCCGGCCGACGTCGCCGCGCGCTGGCCGAAGCCAGCGTTTGCGATCGACGCCGTCGCGCGCTATGACCCGGCGGTGCCGCGAACGCGCCAGGTCCTGGCGTTTGCGGTATTCGTCGCGCTGTTGACGACGACGATGCTCTTCCTCTGGTACTCGCACGCGATGAGCTGGCCGCAGCGCGTCGCTGCCGCGGCCGCGATCCTCGCTGCCCTGTGGGCGATCGGCCGCCTCAGCGAAGGTAGCCGCGAAGGTGCGCGGCTTGCCGGATCGGCGGCATCGCTGCCTTCGGAGACGCCTCGACCGTCGACGCCGTGAACGAAGACCAATTGCCGCCGTCGCTGCTCGCCGCGCTCGCGGCGCGCGGCAACAGCAGGTCGTTTCGCGCCCAGACGATCTTGCTCAACGAAGGCGATACCGGCGGCTCGCTCTACATCGTCCTGAGCGGCAAGCTCCGCGCCTTCGCGAGCTCGCCGGAAGGGCGAGACGTCGTCCTTTCCGAGCACGGGCCGGGCGAGTACGTCGGCGAGCTGTCGCTCGACGGCACGTTGCGCTCGGCGTCGGTGAAGACCGTCGAGCCGACGACGTGCTGCGTCGTCCAGGGGGCGCAGCTGCCGGAGTTCCTCGCCGAACACCCGGAGTTCGCGCTCCACCTGACGCAGAAGCTGACGCGGATGGTGCGCCGCCTCACCGAGCAGGTGAAGAGCCTTGCGCTGCAGGACGTCTACGGCCGCATGGTGCGGCTGCTGACGGAGCTCTCCGACCAGGTCGGCGACGAGCGCGTGGTCCGCGAGAAGCTGACGCAGCAGGACATCGCCGACCGCGTCGGCTCCTCGCGCGAGATGGTCAACCGCGTCATGAAGGATCTGACGACCGGCGGCTACGTCGCCGTCCGCGACGGCCGCCACGTGGTCCTGAAGAAACTGCCGGCGGCGCGCTAGCGAGTGCCGTCAGTAACGGCGGGGCGCCGTGCCGGATCGGACGGCATGGCGGCTCAGGCAACGGTGGCGAAAACGACGACGAACACCGACGCTGCGGCGAGGCACAAGGTGACGCTGACCAGCGCCGTGGCGAAATCGTCGGGGAGTTGCTTCATGGCTTGCTCCTGGGGAACCGGAAAGCGAGACGTGTTGACGTCAGACACGGCGTTAGTTTGGCTAGGGGTCCGCATTTGGCCGAGTGAGGAACGCGCTCGACCGGAGTGCACTTTTCACACCCCCCCGGAAGACGGACTCCCCGCGCGCCCATGCGGGCAAATGCTCTCAGGACTAACCCGCGTTCGAGTCCGTCGGAGCACGGGCCGGCGCATGGCGGTCCCTAGACTCCGCGTCCTGCTTGCTGAAGGACATTCAGCGGAATGAACGGCCGGCAGGCCCCTCCTGCCCGGCATCCGCAGCGCCATGACCCTCGCCGCCCACGTCCTGCCCTTTGCCCGCGAGCGCACGCCGTCGCCTCCGCTCGTTCCCGCCGTGGCGCGCGCGCTGACGCTGCTCGACCGCCTCGCCCGCGGCCGCGAGCCGATGACGCTGTCGCGCCTGTCGAGCGAGCTCGAGCTGCCCAAGAGCAGCGTCCATGGCCTGTGCACGACGCTCGTCTCGTTCGGCTACCTGCGTCGCCAGGCCGACGGCTCGTTCCTGATCGGCCCGCGCGTCATGGGCCTTGCCGAGGCGTTCGTCGCCGGCACCGATGTCGCGCAGGAATTCAACGCCCTCTGGGGAAGTGGCGGCCTGGCGCCCGAGGAGACCGTCGTGCTCTCGGTGCTGTCGGGCAACGAGGCGCTCTACGTCGCCGTGCGCAACAGCGTCCGCCCGCTCGGCCTCGCCTTCAACGTCGGTATGCGACTGCCGGCCTATCTCTCGGGCAGCGGCAAGGCGATGCTCGCGCAGCTCGATGCCGACGAAGTGCGGCGTCGCTTCACCGGCGAGCTCTCGACCCGGCTCACGACCAAGGGTCCGCGCGACATCGAGGCGCTGCAGCGTGAGCTCGCGCTGACGAGAAGACGCGGCTACAGCATCGACGACGAGGCGGTGCGCGAAGGCGTCTACTCGTTCGGCGCCCCGGTGTTCGACGCCTCCGGTAGCGCCGTCGCTGCGGTCGCCGTGTGCATCAACAAGGCCCAGCTCGGCAACGACCGCGGCGCTCGCCACCGCGACGCCGCGCTCGACGTCGCCCGTCGATTGACGCTACGCCTCGGCGGCGAGCCGCCGGTGCGATGAGCGGCGGTGATTTCATCCTCGAGACGGCCGAACTCACCAAGGAGTTCAAGGGCTTCGTTGCCGTCGACAAGATCAACCTGCGCGTTCGCCGCGGCACGATCCACGCGCTGATCGGCCCGAACGGCGCCGGCAAGACGACCTGCTTCAACCTGCTGACCAAGTTCCTGACGCCGACGTCGGGGAAGATCGTCTTCGAAGGCGACGACATCACGCACGACAAGCCGGCGGCGATCGCCCGCCGCGGCGTCGTCCGCTCGTTCCAGATCTCGGCCGTGTTCGCCCATCTCTCGGTGCTCGAGAACGTGCGCGTCGCGCTGCAGCGAAGGCTCGGCACGTCGTTCCAGTTCTGGCGTTCGGAGCGCTCGCTCGATGCGCTCAACGACGAGGCGATCGACTTGCTGCGCGCGGTCGACCTCGAGGCCTACGCGGCGCTGCCCGCGGTCGAGCTCAGCTACGGCAGGAAGCGCGCCCTCGAGATCGCGACGACGCTGGCGACGGCGCCGACGCTGATGCTTCTCGACGAGCCGACGCAGGGCATGGGCCTCGAGGACGTCGACCGCATCCGCGAGCTGATCAAGAAGGTCGCGGCGAGCCGGACCGTGCTGATGGTCGAGCACAACATGAGCGTCGTCGCCAGGATCGCCGACACCATCACCGTGCTCGCCCGCGGCTCGACGCTCGCCGAAGGGCCGTATGCCGAGGTGTCGAAGAACCCGGCGGTGATCGAGGCCTACATGGGCAGCGCGCAGACCGAGCTCGCGGGAGCGCATTGACGTGACCACGACATGAGCACGCGCTTCCTCGAGGTCACGAACCTGCACGGCTGGTACGGCGAATCGCACGTGCTGCACGGCGTCGACTTCCATGTCGACGAGGGCGAGGTGGTGACGCTGCTCGGCAGGAACGGCGCCGGCCGGACGAGCACGTTGCGTGCGATCCTCGGCCTCATCGGCCGGCGCGTGGGATCGATCAAGGTCCATGGCAAGGAGACAACCGGCCTGCCGACGCATCGCATCGCCCGCATGGGCGTTGGCTACTGCCCCGAGGAGCGCGGCATCTTCTCGAGCCTGTCGGCCGAGGAGAATCTGTTGCTGCCGCCCCCGCTCGCCGCGGGCGGCATGAGCGTCGAGCAGATCTACACGATGTTCCCGAACCTGCGCGAGCGCGCGAGCAGCCAGGGCACGCGCCTGTCGGGCGGCGAGCAGCAGATGCTCGCGGTCGCGCGGATTCTCCGAACCGGGGCGCGGCTGCTCCTGCTCGACGAGATCTCCGAAGGCCTCGCGCCGGTGATCGTGCAAAAGCTCGGCGAGGTCGTCAGGAGCCTGCGCGAGCGCGGCTATACGATCGTCATGGTCGAGCAGAATTTCCGCTTCGCGGCGCCGCTCGCCGATCGCTTCCTGGTCATGGAGCACGGCCAGGTCATCCAGCAATTCACCCAGGCCGAGCTGCCAGAGCGCATGGCCCGCCTGCACGAATATCTCGGCGTCTGACGCCGCCACTTCCCCCGCTCTTTTCTTCAGGAGACCGTTCCCATGCTCAAGCTCAAGAAACTCGTTCCCGCCTGCGGCCTCGCGCTCGCCGCCATGTTCGGTACCTCTGCCGCGCGGGCGCAGATTTCCGGCGACGTCATCCGGATCGGCTTCATCACCGACCTCTCGGGGGTGTACGCCGACCTCGACGGCCCCGCTGGCGCCGAGGCGATCAAGATGGCGGTCGCCGACATGGGCGGCGCGGTCGTCGGCAAGAAGGTCGAGGTGCTCGTCGCCGACCACCAGAACAAGCCCGACGTCGCCGCCGCCAAGGCGCGCGAGTGGTTCGACACCCAGGGCGTCGACATGCTCGTCGGCGGCACCAACTCCGGCACCAACCTGGCGATGGCGAAGGTCGCGCAGGAAAAGAAGAAGCTCTTCATCTCGGTCGGAGCGGCGACCTCGGCGCTCACCAACGAGCAGTGCTCGCCGTACACGGTCCACTACGCCTACGACACGACCGCGCTCGCCAAGGGCACCGGCAACGCGGTCGTCAAAGCCGGCGGCAAGACCTGGTTCTTCCTGACCGCCGACTACGCGTTCGGCAGCCAGCTGCAGAACGACACCACGAAGGTGGTCGAGGAGGCCGGTGGCAAGGTCATCGGCTCGGTGCGCGCGCCGCTGTCGGCGAGCGACTTCTCGTCGTTCCTGCTCCAGGCGCAACAGAGCAAGGCGCAGATCCTCGGCCTCGCCAACGCGGGCGGCGACACCATCAACTCGATCAAGGCGGCGAACGAGTTCGGCATCACCAAGACGATGAAGCTCGCGGGCCTGCTGATGTTCATCAACGACGTGCACTCGCTCGGCCTGAAGGCAACCCAGGGCATGTACCTGACCGACAGCTGGTACTGGAACCGCGACGCCGAGACGCG
>DASXIP010000316.1:0-2340 GCA_036497875.1 Caldimonas sp. | reverse complement strand
CGCCCGCCGTGCGACCAGCCGGGGCCGAGGTCAGGCCGCTTCGTCGACTTCGACGAACTCGTCGCCC
Organism: Caldimonas sp.; assembly: GCA_036497875.1. Lineage (GTDB taxonomy): Bacteria > Pseudomonadota > Gammaproteobacteria > Burkholderiales > Burkholderiaceae_C > Schlegelella_A. The sequence goes on along the minus strand of DASXIP010000316.1, from coordinate 2,273 downwards.
TGGGCCGCGCCCTGCACCACCTCGTTGGCAGCGTTGGCCTTGCCATCGAGGACGGCGTCGGCGACCGCCTTCGCATACAACGCGACTGCCTTCGACGAATCGTCGTTGCCCGGGATGACGTAGTCGATGCCGATCGGCGAATGGTTCGAGTCGACGACGGCGACGATCGGGATGCCGAGCTTCTTCGCTTCGGCGACCGCGATCTTGTGGAAGCCGACGTCGATCACGAACATCGCGTCGGGCAGCGCGTTCATGTCCTGGATGCCGCCGATGTCCTTCTCGAGCTTGGCGAGCTCGCGCTGGAACATAAGCGCTTCCTTCTTGATCCGAATCTCGGTGCCGGCCTCGACCTGCGCCTTCATGTCCTTCAGGCGCTTGAGCGAGCCCTTGACGGTCTTGAAATTGGTCATCATGCCGCCCAGCCAGCGCTGGTCGACGTAGGGCATGCCGCAACGCTTGGCTTCCTGCGCGATCACCTCGCGCGCCTGGCGCTTGGTGCCGATCATCAGGATCGTGCCGCGGCGCGCTGCGAGCTGGCGGACGAACTTCATCGCGTCCTCGAAGAGCGGCTGCGTCTTCTCGAGGTTGATGATGTGGATCTTGTTCCGATGGCCGTAGATGTACGGGGCCATCTTGGGGTTCCAGAAGCGCGTCTGGTGTCCGAAATGGACGCCGGCTTCCAGCATTTCACGCATCGTGATCGTCATGAGCTTCCAAAGGTTGGTTCTAGAATCCGGCTCGAATCGCGGCACGTTCGACCGTGCAGCGACACCTTGAATCAGCCGGTTCGCGAATGAAGCGACTTCCACGCCCGACTGCCGTGGCCTTCCGGTTGGAGGCCGATCGGTCCGGGCTGCTCGTCCGCTCGAGGTAAAGCGGTGGATTCTAGCATCGCGATGGCCGACGACCTGACCGAAGCGCGCCGCCGGATCCAGGCGCGCGCCGCGACGGCTCGAGGGCTCGTCGACCGTGCCCTCGCCATCGCCGCGACGCCGCCGGCAGCGGCCGCATTTGTCGCGACGAACGCGGCCGGCGCCCGGGCCGCTGCCGACGCCGCCGATGCCTCGGTCGCCGCCGGCCACGATCCCGGTGCCCTCGTCGGCCTCGCGGTCTCGGTGAAAGACCTCTTCGACGTCGCCGGGGAGGTGACCGCGGCCGGCTCGACGATCCTGCGCGAGGCGCCTCCGGCGGCGGCCGACGCGCCCGCGATCGCCCGGTTGCGCGCCGCCGGCGCCGCGTTCGTCGGCCGCACCCACATGACCGAGTTCGCGTTCTCGGGCGTCGGCCTCAATCCCCATCTGCCGCCCCTTGCCAACCCGACGACGCTCGCGCTCGACCGCTCGCCCCGCATCCCCGGCGGCTCGACCTCGGGCGGTGCGGCGTCGGTCGCGACCCGCGCGGCGTGGGTAGCGCTCGGCTCCGACACCGGCGGCTCGATTCGCATTCCGGCCGCGCTGCAAGGCATCGTCGGCTTCAAGAGCACGGCGCGTCTGGTTCCGACCGCAGGCGCCGTGCCGCTGTCGACGACGCTCGACACGGTCGCCGCGATGACGCGTTCGGTGCGTGATGCGATCGTCGTCCACGAGGTGATCGCAGCGCGCGCCGTGCGGCTCGCGCGGCGGCCACTCGACAGCCGGCGCTTTGCCGTGCCGAGCACCGTCGTCCTCGACGGCCTCGAGCCGGCGGTCGCGCGCGCCTTCGATCGCAGCATTGCCGCCTTGTCGGCAGCCGGTGCCGTCATCGCGACGATCCCGCTTGCGCCGCTCGCCGACGTCGCTTCGATCAACGCCAGCGGCGGCTTCTCGGCCGCCGAGGCATGGGCGTTTCACCGCCGCTGGCTGGTCGGACGCGAGGCCGACTACGACCCGCGCGTCGCGCAACGGATCCGACGCGGCGAGAAGATGAGCGCGGCCGACTACATCGACCTGCTCGCGGCGCGCCGCGACTGGATCGCGCGCATGGAGCGAGCGCTCGAAGGCATCGATGCGCTGCTGACGCCGACGGTGCCGATCGTGGCGCCGCCGATCGCGCCGCTCGCAACCGACGACGCCGCCTTCTTCGCGACCAACGCGCTCCTGCTGCGCAACCCGAGCATCGTCAACCTGCTCGACGGCTGCGGCCTCAGCCTGCCGTGCCACGCCGCCGGCGAGCTGCCTGTCGGTCTCACGATCTGGAGCAGCGCCGGGCGCGACGACGAGGTGCTCGACGCCGGCCTCGCGATCGAATCCGCGCTCGCCCGCAGCGCAGCGCCCCCGTCGCGCGGCTGAGCATGC
>DASXIP010000315.1:0-1574 GCA_036497875.1 Caldimonas sp. | reverse complement strand
GTGCCGCCCGCCATCGCGAGCGGCACGCGGGCGTGGTGCGTCAGCACGAAGACGGGTGTGTGGTACGGCGGCGTCTCGCCCCACCAGCCGCGCCACGATTCGTCGGGCCACGGGCCGCGCACCGGCCCGAACATGTTGCGGACGAGGATCCAGGCGCCAACGTGGGCGAAGCTCTGCGCCGCAAACTCCTCGTCGACGCCGATACTGCCGCCGCCGTTGCCGAACATCGCCTGGAACGTCCGCGTCGGCCACGCCCACGCATGTAGCTGCTCGCCGCCGCGCCCGAGCGGCGACGTGAGGCCCTGCTCGCGGCCGGCGCCGTAGCCGTCGAGCGAGACACTGAACGCGGCAACGCGGACCTTCGCCATCACTGAGCTCCTTTTCGCTTCGTCCCGGTGACGATGCCCTAGTGTGCGACAGCCCCGAACGCGGGGACGAAAGCGAGGAGCGGCCCCGAAGTCGCCAAGATTCGCACGTTCGGGGCCGCTCCCGGCAGCTCCGGGCGATGTGCGGGCTCAAGCACGCTCGCGCGAACGCCGAAACGACGGGAGACGAACCCCCGAGACCACGAGCAAGGCAAGCGCATGTCCGCCAAGTCGCCGAAGTTCATGGAGTCGCGCGCGGAGCCAGCGGACCGCGGCGCCGCGCCGCCCAAACGCCGATCTTTCGAATGGGTGCGCGACGTTCTCGGCCGCCAGATCCGCCTCGAGCGCGACCGCAAGCAAAAGCGCGTCGCCGCGCCCGAGGCCAAGCGCCCCGTGGGCGGGCCCGAGACCGCACTGCCGCTCGTCGCGCAGCAATGCGCCGAGATCGGCGCCCGGTTGCTCATCCACGATCCGGCAACGCAGCCGGTGCGCCACCTCTTCATCCTCCACGACGAGCTGCGCAACGGCGGCTGGGAGCGGGTCGAGGCGCTGCCGCTGAAGATCATCGATCGCGCGCTCACCGAGGCCGAGATCCTCGACTGCGCCGAGCCCTCGCCGCTCTTGACGACGATCGTCGAGGAGCTGCGCGGGCAAAAGGCGGCCGCCGAGGCACGCGCCGCGCGCGAGGCTGCCGAGGGCGAATGGGAAGTCCCGCAGGTTCCCGAGGTCTCGGACACCAACTTCGACGAGTACGAGCTGATGGAGCGCAGCTGGGCGGGAACGATCCCCGCCGGCCTCGAGATCCCCGCCCGCGACACGACGATGTGACGTCGCGGCGCTGACCGCCGGAGGAGCTCCGCGCCGACCGATGGACCGCCTTCGACGCTTCGCCTCCGCTGCCGCCTCGCCGCGCCCGACCGCGGTCGCCGGGATGCGTCTCTCCGAGCTGATCGGCGCCCTCAGCCACGCGCTCGACATCACCGAGGGCCAGCCAAAGGGTCACTGCGTACGTGCGTGCTGGATCGGCATGCACATCGGCTTTGCGATCGGCCTCGATAGCGCCGCGCTGCGCGAGCTCTACTACACACTGCTGCTGAAAGACCTCGGCTGCAGCAGCAACGCGGCGCGCATCTGCGAGCTCTACCTCACCGATGACCTCGCGTTCAAGCGCGGCTACAAGACCGTCGGCGATGGCCGGCCCGACGTGCT
>DASXIP010000314.1:0-5514 GCA_036497875.1 Caldimonas sp. | reverse complement strand
TGATCGGCGATCCGGAGACACGGATTGCGTCGATCGACCCGCTCGAGTCCGCCGGGCCGGGATCGATTTCCTTTCTCGCCAATCCTCTCTACGCCAAGCAGGTCGCGGCGACTCGGGCGGCGTGCGTGATCGTCGCACCGGCGTTTCGCGATCCGGCCGCAGCTCGCGGCAGCGCGATCGTCACGCCGGATCCGTACCTGTACTTCGCCCGGTTGACGCAATGGTGGGCCGGGCGGGCGCGCCCGCTGGCACAGCGCGGCATCGATTCGCGCGCTGCCGTCGACCCGACCGCCCGTCTCGGCGCCGACGTCGCGGTCGGCGCATTCTCGGTCGTCGAGGCCGGCGCCGAGATCGGCGACGGTGCGACGATCGGCGCCCACGCTGTCGTCGAGTCCGGTTGCCGAGTCGGCGCGGGGACACGGCTCGGTGCGCGGGTCAGCGTCGTCGCCGCGACGACGATCGGCGCGCGCGGCATCGTCCATCCGGGCGCCGTGCTCGGCGCCGACGGTTTCGGCTTCGCGCCCGACCGCGGCCGCTGGGAGAAGATCGAGCAACTCGGCCGCGTCGTCATCGGTGACGACGTCGAGATCGGCGCCAACACCTGCATCGATCGCGGCGCGCTCGGCGACACCGTCATCGGCGACGGCGTCAAGATCGATAACCTAGTCATGATCGGCCACAACGTGAGGGTCGGCGAGCACACCGCGATCGCCGGCTGCGTCGGCATCGCCGGCAGCGCAGTGATCGGCGCCCACTGCATGATTGGCGGCGGCGCCGGCATCAACGGCCACGTCACGATCTGCGACCACGTGCAGATCTCGGGTGCGACCCAGGTCTCGCGCTCGATCGCGAAGCCGGGCTTCTACAGCGGCTCGTTCCCGTTCGACGACAATGCATCATGGGAGAAGAACGCGGCCACCTTGCGCAACCTGCATGCGTTGCGCGAGCGGGTGCGAGCGCTGGAGAAGAAGTCGCCATGATGCTGAACATCCACGACATCCTGAAGAAGCTGCCGCACCGCTATCCGATGCTGATGGTCGACCGTGTCCTCGAGCTTGAGCACGGCAAGCGGATCAAGGCGCTCAAGAACGTGACCATGAACGAGCCGTACTTCGTCGGCCACTTTCCGCACCGGCCGGTAATGCCGGGCGTGATGATGCTCGAGGCGCTCGCCCAGGCGGCGGCGCTGCTGTCGTACGACGCGGTCGACGCCAAGCCTGACGACAAGTCGATCTACTACTTCGCCGGCATCGACTCGGCGCGCTTCAAGCGCCCGGTCGAGCCCGGCGACCAGATGATCCTCGACGTCACCCTTGACCGGATGAAGTCCGGCATCTTCAAGTTCCACACGCGCGCCAGCGTCGACGGCGAGACTGCCGTCGAGGCCGCACTAACGTGCGCCGTCCGGACCGTCGGGTAGGGCGCCAGGGCGAATGGCGAAGGTTCACCTGACGGCGATCGTCGAGCCGGGCGCCGAGCTTGCCGACGACGTTGAGGTTGGCCCGTACAGCATCGTCCGCAAGGGCGTCAGCATCGGCGTCGGCAGCGTCGTCGGCCCGCACTGCGTGATCGAGGGCAAGACGACGATCGGCCGCGGCAACCGGATCTGGCAGTTCAACTCGATCGGCGGCGCACCGCAGGACAAGAAGTACGCCGGCGAGCACACCGCGCTCGTCATCGGCGACGGCAACACGATCCGCGAGTTCTGCACGATCAGCACCGGAACCGTCCAGGACGCCGGCGCGACGCGCATCGGCGACGACAACTGGATCATGAACAGCGTCCACATCGCCCACGACTGCGCTGTCGGCAGCCACACGATCATCGCCGGCTACGCCGGTCTGGCCGGCCACGTGCAGCTCGGCGACTGGGCGATCGTCGGCGCGCAGAGCGGCCTGCATCAGTTCGTCAAGATGGGTGCGCACAGCATGTGCGGCTTCCAGAGCCACGTCTCGCAGGACGTGCCGCCGTACATGATGGTCGACGGCAACCCGCTCGTCGTGCGCGGCTTCAACATCGAGGGCCTGCGCCGGCGCGGATTCGATGCCGGCCGCATCGCCGCCGTCAAGCAGATGCACCGGCTGCTCTATCGCGAAGGGCTCTCGTTCGACGAGGCGAAGCGCCGCGTCGGCGAGCTCGCGACGAGCGCGCCCGAGGCGGCGGGCGACGTCGCGCTGATGGCGGGCTTCCTCGCTGCCGCGTCGCGCGGCATCGCACGCTGACGGCGCCGCGCCGGCGATGACCAGCGAGTCCCCGCGCTTCGCGATGGTCGCGGGCGAGGCGTCGGGCGACCTGCTCGGCGGCGCGCTGCTGGCGAGCCTGCGCGCGCGCTGGCCGGCGATCGCCGCGGCCGGCATCGGCGGCCCGCGTATGGCCGAGCAGGGCCTCGTCGCCTGGTGGCCGCACGACAAGCTCGCGGTGCGCGGCTACTTCGAGGTGCTCGGCCATTTCCGCGAGATCCTTGCGATCCGCAACCATCTCGTCGAGCGGCTACTCGGCGAGCGGCCCGATGCCTTCATCGGCGTCGACGCACCCGACTTCAACCTCGGCGTCGAGCTCAAGCTGAAGGCGGCGGGGATCCGGACGATCCACTTCATCAGCCCGTCGATCTGGGCCTGGCGCGGCGGCCGGATCGGCAAGATCGGCCGCGCCACCGACCTCGTTCTTTGCGTCTTCCCGTTCGAGCCTGAGATCTACGCGAAGCGCGGCATCCATGCGGTCTACGTCGGCCATCCGCTCGCCAGCGCGATCCCGTTCGAGGTGCCGCGCGCCGTGAGCCGCGCTGAGCTCGACATCGCGGAGGGCGAGACCGCCGTCGCGATACTGCCGGGCAGCCGGCGGTCCGAGATCAAGTACGTTGCGCCGCGCCTGTTTGCGACCTGCGCGGCGATGCATCGGGCCAGGCCGGGGCTGCGCTTCGTCATCCCGGTCGTACCGGGGCTGCGTGCCGCGGTCGACGCGCTGCTGGCCGAGCACGCCGCCGACGTGCCGATCCTGATCCTCGACGGCCGCGCGCACGAGGCGCTCGCGGCGTGCGACGTCGCCCTCGTCGCGAGCGGCACCGCGACGCTCGAGGCCGCGCTCTTCAAGCGGCCGATGGTCGTCGTCTACGCCATGCACACCCTCAGCTGGCAGATGGCAAAGGTCATGCACTACCAGCCGTGGGTCTCGCTGCCCAACATCCTGCTCCGTGACCACGCCGTCCCCGAGCTGCTGCAGCACGACGCGACGCCGGAAAAGATCGCCGCGGCGGCCTATCGCTGGCTCGACGACCCGGTGGCGGTGCGATCATTGCAGGCCCGCTTCGAGGCGATCCACCGCGAGCTGCAGCGCGACACCGGCGCGCTCGCGACTGCAGCGATCGAGGCAGTCCTCGAACGCTGAAGAGAAGATGCACGCACGAACCTTCTTCCGCGCCGCCAAGCTGCGCGGCATCGTCGACGTCGCCGGGCTGATGGCGGGGGTCGACGAGGTCGGCCGCGGCCCGCTTGCCGGGCCGGTCATCGCGGCAGCGGTGATCCTCGAGGAAAAGCGAATGATTCGCGGCCTGAACGACTCGAAGCTGCTCACGCCCGACGAGCGCGAGCGGCTCGACCGCGAGATCAGGAAGCGCGCCGTCTGCGTCAGCGTCGCCAGCGCAAGCGTTGCCGAGATCGACTCCTTGAACATCCTGCGCGCGGCGCTGCTGGCAATGCAGCGCGCCGTCGAGGCGCTCGAGCAGCAGCCGCAGATCGTCCTCGTCGACGGCAACCAGCGGCCGCAGCTGACGATGCCGGTCCGCACCGTCGTCGGCGGCGACGCCCGGGTGCGCTCGATCTCGGCAGCGTCGATCGTCGCCAAGGTGCACCGTGATCATCTCTGCATGCAGCTGCACGAGGAGCATCCGCAATACGGCTTCGACAGCCACAAGGGCTATTCGACGCCGGAGCACCTGATCGCGCTGCTCGAGCATGGGGCGTGTCCGCACCATCGACGCAGCTTCGCACCGGTCCGCAACGTTCTCGACCGGCTGTTCTGAGCCGGCCGGCGTGGGCAAGATCACGCAGATCACGTCGCGCGGCAGTCCGCTGCTGCTGCGGCTGCGCAAGCTCACCGGCGACGCGACGGCGTACCGACGCCTCGCCACCGTCGTCCTCGAAGGCGAGCACCTCTGCGAAGCGTGGCTGGCGCGGCCCGGGGCGCGCGTCCAGCATGCGATCGTCGACGCGGCGGCGTGGCAGGAGCCGCGTCTGCGCCGCCTCGCCGAGGCTGCCGATGAGATCGCCGTCGTTCCGGCGCCGCTGCTCGCCGCGCTCGGCACGCTCGAATCGCCGGCGCCGATCGCATTCTTAGTCGCGGCGCCGCCGGCAGCCGCAGAGATCGCCGCCCACGAACCCTCGCTCGTCCTCGACCGGGTCCAGGATCCGGGCAACGTCGGCAGCGTGCTGCGCAGCGCCGCGGCGTTCGGATTCACGCAGGCGATCGCGCTCGTTGGCACCGCGGCGCTGTGGTCGCCGAAGGTCGTCCGCGCCGCCATGGGAGCGCATTTCGGGCTGCGCCTCGTCGAGGGCGCCGACGCCGCGATGCTGGCGTCGCTCGAGCTGCCTCTCTTCGGCACCAGCTCGCACGCCGCGCGCCGCGTCGACGAGACGGCGCTGCCCTGGCCGTGCGCGTGGGTGTTCAGCCACGAAGGGCAGGGCATCGGCGCTGCGATCGCCGCCCGCTGCGCCGCGGTGGTGGCGATCCCGCAGCCCGGCGGCGGCGAGTCGCTCAACGTCGCCGCTGCGGCGGCGGTCTGCCTGTACGAAACTGTGCGGCAGCGCGAACGCTGAGCCGCGTTCGCACCGCCACCGAAGGAGACCGAGGAATGCTGCTCGTGACCTGTCTGTTCGCTCCGCGGGAGCCGATGTGGCACTGACCCTGCCAACGTACGGCGACGTCGCCGCCGCCGCGGAGCGCATTGCCGGGCACGCGCACCGCACGCCCGTCCTCACCTCGCGCACTGCCGACGCCGAGCTCGGCGCGCAATTGTTCTTCAAGTGCGAGAACTTCCAGCGCATGGGCGCCTTCAAGTTTCGCGGTGCGTTCAACGCGCTCGCCCGTTTCGACGAGCGCCAGCGGCGCGCCGGAGTGGTCGCCTTCTCGTCGGGAAACCATGCCCAGGCGATCTCGCTCGCGGCGTCGGAGCTCGGCATGCCGGCGGTGATCGTCATGCCGCACGACGCGCCGGCTGCCAAGGTTGCCGCGACCAAGGGCTATGGCGGCAGCGTCGTCGTCTACGACCGCTATCGTGAGGACCGCGAGGCGATCGGCAGGCGGCTCGCCGAGGAGCGCGGCATGACACTCGTCCCGCCCTACGATCATCCGGACATCATTGCGGGCCAAGGCACGGCGGCGAAGGAGCTGTTCGAGGAGGTCGGTGCGCTCGATGCGCTGTTCGTCTGTCTCGGCGGCGGCGGGCTGTTGTCGGGCTCGGCGCTCGCGGCGCGCGCGCTCTCGCCGCGCTGCAAGGTCTACGGCGTCGAGCCTGAGGCC
>DASXIP010000313.1:0-7997 GCA_036497875.1 Caldimonas sp. | reverse complement strand
CGCGTGCAGGACGGTGCGCTCGAGGGATCGAACGTGAGCGCCGTCGAGACGATGGTGCAGATGATCGCTGCGGCGCGCCAGTTCGAGGCGCAGATGAAGTCGTTGACGACCGCCGAAAACAACGACAAGTCGGCCGCCGAGCTGCTGTCGGTCTCCTGACCGTCCGCGGCGCAGACGGCGGATCGCGCATCTCCGGGGCACGACGGTTGCTCAAGGCGGCGCCGCCGCCGCAATGGAATCCCGCGAATGCGGGGTTCCCGCGTGGAAGTCCGCGGTAGACGGTCGCTTGGTTGGCACGCCTGAGCCTTTCTGTTCTCGTGACCGACGCAACCAGGAACACGCGCGAGCTCTCGCCTCGTTGCGGGTAGCGTGTGACGTCGAACAGGAAATGGGGGACTGCGCCATGAGCGAAGCGCTCTACCGTCTGTCGTGCGGCCCCGATTGCTCGATCGGCTCGACGCCCCCGGTCCCGGAGCCGGAAACCTATGCCCTTCTCGGTCTCGGGATGATGGCGGTGTGGCTGCGCCGACGGCGCGCGAAAGCCGCGAACTGAGCGCGGCCAGGCCGGCGCGGTGACGGCCGCTTTCCGGTAGCGCCCGCCGGCGCCGGGAAGGTCGGCCCCGACGGCGCCCGCGTTCGACATCCCCTCGTGAGAGAAAGGCGAGTTACGCCCGCCTTTTCCGGCGCTTCCCGGGCGGGCGCTGCGGCGACGATGGCGGCATTGACCGGAGCCGCGCCATGATGCGATCGCTGTGGATTTCGAAGACCGGGATGGAAGCCCAGCAGACCCAGCTGGACGCGATCTCGAACAACCTCGCCAACGTCTCGACCAACGGCTACAAGCGCTCGCATGCGGTCTTCGAGGACCTCATGTACCAGAACATGCGCCAGGCCGGCGCCGCGAGCAGCGACCAGACCGAGCTGCCGACCGGACTGCAAGTCGGCCTCGGCACGCGGGCCGTGGCGACGGCGCGCAACTTCGGCCAGGGCAACCTGCAGCAGAGCTCGAATCCTCTCGACGTCGCGATCCAGGGCAACGGCTTCTTCCAGATCCAGCTCCCTGACGGCACCACCGGCTACACGCGTGACGGCTCGTTCCAGGTCTCGGCCACCGGGCAGCTCGTCACCAACAACGGCTACACCGTGCAGCCGGGGATCACGATCCCGTCGACGGCGCAGAGCGTCACGATCGGCCGCGACGGCACGGTGACCGTGGTCCTGCCGGGACAGGCGCTGCCGCAGTCGGTCGGGCAGATCCAGCTCGCCAGCTTCGTCAACCCCGCCGGTCTCGAGCCGAAGGGGCAGAACATGTACGGCGAGACCGCCGCCTCGGGGACACCGAACACCGGCGTTCCGGGAGTCAACGGCCTCGGCGCAGTGCAGCAGGGCTTCGTCGAGACGTCGAACGTCAACGTCGTCGAGGAGCTCGTGCAGATGATCCAGACCCAGCGCTCCTACGAGCTCAACTCGAAGGCGATCCAGACGTCGGACCAGATGCTGCAAAGGCTGGGGCAGCTGTGAGGCGCCTGGCCGTTGCCGAGGCGAATTCCCGAGCGCCGAGCATGGAGGTCCTGCGATGAAGACGCCGGGCATGAAGCGATTCGCCACCGCGCTTGCCTGCGCAGTCATCTGCGCGGCCGTGCTCGCTGCGCTGTCGGGCTGCGCGCAGCTCAATCCGCGCCCGCCGGTCGACATCGCCTCTCCGATCTACGCCTTGCCGGAGCCGATCGTCGCGCCGGCGGTCGCCAACGGATCGATCTACCAGGCCGCGCAATACCGGCCGCTGTTCGAGGACTACCGTGCCCGCCTGGTCGGCGACTCGATCACGATCCAGATCGTCGAGAAGATCTCGGCGACTCAGAAGAGCACGAGCTCGATCGACAAGAGCGGCAGCGTCGCCGCCAGCATCAGCGCCTTGCCGCTGCTCGCGCCCAATTCGTTCAAGCGCGCGAGCGCCGCCGGCAATTCGACGATCAGCTCCGCCGGCGCCGGAACGACCGAGAACTCGAACGACTTCTCGGGCACCATCACCGCCGTCGTCACCGGCGTGCTGCCGAACGGCCATCTGGTGGTCGCGGGCGAAAAGCAGATCGGAGTCAATCACAACGTCGATGTGCTGCGCTTCTCCGGCCAGATCGACCCGCACATGATCCAGGCTGGCAACGTCGTCGCCTCGGCCAACGTCGCCAACGTGCGCATCGAGCAACGCGGTCGCGGCGCGCAGGCCGACGCGCAGTGGATGGGCTGGCTTTCGCGCTTCTTCCTCAACGTGCTTCCGATCTGAGCGAGCTCGCGACCATGCAGCCGATCGACAGGGTCCTTCGCACCTCCATCCTGATTGCCGCGCTGCTGGCGAGCGCCGCGGTCTGGTGGCCTGCGCCGGTGCAGGCGGCGCGGCTCAAGGAGGTCGCGTCCATCCAGGGCGTGCGAACCAACCAGCTGGTCGGCTACGGCCTTGTCGTCGGCCTCGACGGCACCGGGGACCAGACGACGACGACGCCGTTCGCGACCCAGACCCTCCTGGCGATGCTGCAGCAGATGGGCGTCACGGTGCCGCCCGGTGCGGCGACCAACATGCAGCTCAAGAACCTCGCGACGGTGATGGTGACGGCGCAGCTGCCGGCGTTCGCGCAGCCGGGACAGACGATCGACGTCAACGTCTCGTCGCTCGCCAATGCCAAGAGCCTGCGCGGCGGCACGCTGATCGCGACGCCGCTGAAGGGCGCCGACGGCCAGGTCTATGCGTTGGCGCAAGGGAACCTCGTGATCGGCGGGGCCGGCGCGTCGGCGGCGGGGTCGAAGGTGCAGATCAATCATCTGAGCGCCGGCCGGATCCCCGACGGCGCGACGGTCGAGCGGAGCGTCGCGACCGCGATCGGCGAGGGCGACTCGATCCAGCTCGATCTCCACGCCAGCGACTTCGCGACCGCACGCGAGGTCGTCCGCGTGATCAACACGAGGATGGGCGACGGCATCGCCGACGCGCTCGACGGACGCGTCGTCCGAGTGCGGATGCCGCCGACGGCGGACGCCCGCGTCGCCTTCATGGCCGAGATCGAGAACCTCGAGGTCAAGCAGGCGACGCCGTCAGCCAAGGTGGTGATCAATGCCCGCACCGGATCGATCGTCATGAACCAGGCGGTCACGCTCGCGCCGTGCGCGGTCGCGCATGGCAACCTCTCGGTGACGATCAGCACGACGCCGATCGCAAGCCAGCCGGGCCCCTTCGCGCGCGCCGGCCAGACCGTCGTCACCGAGAAGGCCGATATCACGATTGCGCAGCAGGCCGGCTCGCTCGTGCAGATGGCACCCGGCGCCAAGCTCGGCGACGTCGTCAAGGCGCTCAACTCGCTCGGCGCGACGCCACAGGACCTGCTCGCCATCCTGCAGGCGCTGAAGTCGGCCGGAGCAATGACCGCCGAGCTCGAGGTCATCTGATGGCGCTCGCGAGCGGATCGTTCGCGAGCGGCGTGGCGGGGACGACTGGCGCGGATGCGACCGCGACCTTGTCGATCCAGGCGCTGCGCTCGGCCGCGGCGCGCGATCCGAAGGCGGCAATCCAGGAGACGGCGAAGCAGTTCGAGGCGATGTTCATGCAGCAGCTCATGAAGAGCATGCGCGAGGCGACGATGAGTTCGGGGATGCTCGACAACTCGGGCACGCAGCTCGGCACCGAGATGCTCGACACGCAGTACGCCGCCAAGATGAGCGGGCTGCCCGGCGGGCTGGCGGCGGCGATCGCCCGCCAACTCGAGCGCCAGATGGGCACCAACGCGCCGGCCGCGCCGGCCGCCGCCGCCGCGCCGGCCGCAGCGGCAGCAGCTCCGGTGCCGACGTCGTCGGTGCAGCCGCTGTCGCAACGGCAGCTCGACTTCATTCGTACCCACCAGGACGCCGCCCGCGCCGCCGAGTCGCTGAGCGGAATTCCCGCCGCGTTCACCGTCGCGCAGGCGGCGCACGAGTCCGCCTGGGGCCAGCGCGAGATCAAGAACGCCGACGGCAGCCCGTCGCACAACCTGTTCGGCATCAAGGCCGGCGCCGGCTGGAGCGGCGCGGTCGCGGAGACCACGACGACCGAATGGGTCGGCGGCGAGCCGCAGAAGGTGACGGCGAAGTTCCGGGCGTATGCCTCGTATGCCGACGCGTTCCGCGACTACGCGACGATGCTGAAGCAAAGCCCGCGCTACGCCGGCGCCGTCGCACAGGCGGCGCAGGCGCCGGCGAGCGCTGCCTCCGGGCAGGGCTTTGCCAACGCGCTGCAACGCGCCGGATACGCCACCGATCCGGGCTACGCCGACAAGCTCGCGCGTCTCATCAACTCGACGCTGCGGCTGCAGAAGGCGACGACGTGACGGCCCGGCGCTCGCTCCGTCGCTCGTCCTTCCCTGAGGCGCTCGCCTCGGACCGGCGGGTGTGAGCATGAGCATCTCGTCGTTGCTCAACATCGGCTCGCGGGCACTGACCGCGAACTACGCCGCGCTGCAGGTGACGGGCAACAACGTCGCCAACGCCAACACGGCCGGCTATTCGCGCCAGAGCGTCCAGCTCGCCACCGGGTTCAGCCAGCAGACCGGCTCGGGCTTCTTCGGCACCGGAGTCGACGTCAAGACGGTGGCCCGTGCGCACGACGATTTCCTCACCCGCGAGGCGGCGACCAGCGCGTCGCTCGCTGCCGCCGACGATGCGCGCAGCACGCAGCTGCAGCAGCTCGAGAACGTGTTCCCGACCGGCAAGGCGGGCGTCGGCTACAGCGCGCAGCAGATGTTCAACGCGTTCGTCGATGTCTCGAACACGCCGCAGGACTCGTCGGCGCGGCAGGTCGCGCTCGCGCGCGTCGGTGATCTCGCGGCGCAATTCCGCAACGCGTCGGACCAGCTCGATTCCCAGCAGGCTGGCATCGCCCAGGACCTGCGCACTGCGGTGGCATCGATCAATGCGCTGACGACGCGCATCGCTTCGCTCAACCAGAGCATCGCCAAGGCGCAGAGCAGCGGACAGGCGCCGAACGACCTCCTCGACCAGCGCGACAGCGCCATCTCCGACCTGTCCAAGCTCGCACAGGTGACGACGGTCTCCGCGGCCGACGGAACAATGGGAGTCTTTCTCGGCGGTGCGCAAACCCTCGTCCTCGGCAGCGCGGCGACGCCGCTCACCACCGTCGCCGATGCGTACGACCCGGCGAAGGTGCAGATCGGCGTCACCGAGGGCGGAACGACGCGCGCCTTTCCCGATGGATTCGTCGCCGGCGGCACGATTGCCGGATTGCTGCGCGTGCAGAACCACGACCTGCCCGATGCGCGCGGGCTGCTCGGCCAGCTCGCGTCGGCGATCGCCGGCAGCCTGAACCAGCAGCAGGCGCTCGGCGTCGACCTCGGCCAGCCGCCGGGCCCTGGCGCGCCGCTCCTCTCGATCGGCGCCGCGTCGGTCACCGCGTCCTCGAACAACGCGATGGCCGGAGGCGTGCCGGTCGCGTCGTACGTCAACGGCACCGGCGTTCGCGTGTCGAGCGTCTCGATCGCCGTCGTCGACACGACCGCGCTGCAGCCGAGCGACTACGAGCTCGTCGCCGACCCGGCGCTCCCTGCCGGCAGCTATCGCCTGACGCGTCTCAGCGACAACACGACGCAGACGGTCACCAACGGCGACGTCGTTGACGGCTTCAGGATCGATATCGCCGCGCCGCCGCCCGCTGCGCGCGACCGCTTCCTGCTGCAGCCGGTGTCGCCGTCGATCCGCTCGATCGCGAGCGCTCTCTCCGACCCGAACGGGATCGCCGCGGCATCGCCGGTGACCGCGACGGTCGCGGCGACCAACACCGGCAGTGCCGCGGTCAGCTCGCTCGCGGCGGTGAGTCCCTCGATCAATCCGAATCTGACGGCGACGATCTCGTTCACCGACAACCTTGGCAACTACAGCTACAGCCTGGTCGACACGACGGGCGCGCTGCCGACCGTCAACGGCACTGGAACGCTCGTTCCGGGACAGCCGATCGCGCTGAACGGGTTTGCGCTGCAGCTTTCGGGCGTGCCGAAGAGCGCCGACACGTTCACCGTCGCGAAGACACTGATTCCGGCCGGCAACAACGGCAATGCCAACGCGATCCTCGCCCTGGGCAACGCCCAGATCGTCGGCGCCAGCGGTGCGACGCCGGGGGTCAGCGTCACCGACGCATACGCTGCCGCGCTCGCGACGATCGGCGTTCGCGTGCAGAGCGCAGGTGCCGCCGCCGACCAGTCGGCGTCGATCGCCAGCGCCGCGCAGACGGCGGCCACCAACACGTCGGGCGTCAACCTCGACGAGGAAGCCGCGCGGTTGATCCAGTACCAGCAAAGCTACCAGGCCGCGGCCAAGATCCTGCAGGTCGCGCAGGCGGTGTTCGACACGCTGCTGCAGGTCGGCAACTAGTCTCAACCTTCGGACCGCCGCCATGCGCATCGCCACCGCCAATACGTACGACGCCGGCATCGACACGCTCACGCGCCGCCAGGCCGAGATGAATGGCTTGCAGGAGCAGCTGACGACGGGCTTGCGGGTCAATCGCGCGAGCGACGATCCTGCCGCCGCGGCGCGCGCCGAGCGGGCGTTGGCGGCCATTGGCCGCAGCGACACCAGCCAGCGCGCGGTCGATGCGAGCAGTGCCCTGGTCACGCAATCCGAGAGCACGCTCGGCGACGCCGGCGATCTGCTGCAACGTGCGCGCGAGTTGATGGTCTCGGCCGGCAACGCCAGCTACAGCGACAGCGACCGCAAGGGCATCGCCGACGAGCTGCAGTCGATCCGCGACCAGCTGCTCTCGCTCGCCAACACCAGCGACGGCGCGGGCACGTACTTGTTCGGTGGCCAGGGGTCGACGCAGAAGCCATTCGTCGAGACCGCGAGCGGCGTGCAGTACGTTGCCGCCAACGGCGACATGCGCACCGAGAACGGCACCAGCCTGCCGCTCACCACCGATGGCCAGGCCATCTGGCTGCAGGCGCGCACCGGCAACGGCGTGTTCGTGACGAATGCGGCGCCGGGCGTGGCCAACGCGACGATCGACGGCGGCCAGGTCACCGACCCGAGCGCGCTGACCGGTGCCGACTACACCCTGCAGTTCAGCGTCAGCGGCGGAGCCACGACCTACGCCGTGCTGAAGAATGGATTGCCGACCGCAGTGACCGCTGCGCCCTACGTCTCGGGTCAGGCGATCACGGTCGACGGCATGTCGGTGTCGGTGAGCGGAACGCCGGCCGATGGCGACCAGTTCCAGATCGCGCCCTCGACGCCGACGCTCAGCGTGTTCGGCGCCCTCGATCAGGCGATCGCCGGCCTGCAGACGACCGGCCGCACCGGCTCGCAGGTCGCACAGGCCAACGCCGACGGCCTGCGCGACATCGACTCGGTGCTCGGCAACCTGCAGTCGGCGCGCTCCGCCGCAGGCGCCGTGCTCAATCGCATCGACAGCGAGACCAGCAGGCTTGCCGCTCAAAAGCTGGCCAGCACCACCGAACAATCGAATGCGCAAGATGTGGACATGGTGCACGCGATCTCCGACTTTCAGAACAAGCAAAACAGCTACGATGCGGCGCTCAAGTCGTACGCGACGGTGCAGCGTCTGTCTCTGTTCCAGTACGTGAACGGCGGCTAGGGGGCCGGCGCCGGCTTGGCGGCCGCTTGGGAGCTCTGATTTGCTCGACGTCGCGATCCTCGGCCAGGTGGCCCTCGGCTACTCCCCGTTCATCGACCGCAACCGGACGGTGGCGGCGACGCGCCTGACCGTCGTTCCGCTGCGGCCCGACGCGGTTCTCGACGTCGCCCAGCTCCTGCATGCCGTCGGCGACGTCTGGCCGGCGAGCGGCGCCGCCGTCTCGCTCAACGTCGTCAGCGAAAGCCTGCTGCACGACCTGCTGCAGGCGAGCCCGAGCGCCAACCTGATGGTCGAGGTGCCGAACTTCATGGCCTCGGACCCGGACAACGTCGAGGCGCTGGTCCGCCTGCACGGCAACGGCAACACGCTG
>DASXIP010000312.1:0-5604 GCA_036497875.1 Caldimonas sp. | reverse complement strand
TCCTCGCCTTGAAGGACGATGCCGTGACCGCCGAAGCGGTCGCGGCCCTGCGCGCCGCGGGCTTCGCCGACGAGGACATCCTCGTCTATCGCGCCGAAGAGGCCACGCCGCGGCTGCGCGAACGCGTGCGGACCGTGAGCGGGGCGGCCGGCTTCGGCTACGAGATCACGCTGATGCGCCGCTATCTGGCGTTCGCCGAGCAGGGCGCCGGCTGGCTGATCGTCTATGCTCCCGACGAGCGCGCGGTGGCGCACGTCGTCGAAGTCGCCCGGCGCTTCCAGGCCCTTTGCGCAGTGCGCTACCACCGGCTCGCCAACGAAGACCTGATCTGACGCCGACGGCGCCGGCGCTCGCGCGGCTCTCAGGCACCGTCCGCGAACAGGCCGCCGCTGCTCTTCGGCGGCGCGACGCCGAGGTGCCGGTAGGCGGCCAGCGTCGCGACCCGCCCGCGCGGCGTGCGCTGCAGGAACCCCTGCTGGATCAGGAACGGCTCGATTACGTCCTCGATCGTGTCGCGCTCCTCGCCGATCGCGGTGGCGACGTTGTCGAGGCCGACCGGACCGCCGTCGAAGCGGCGGATGACGGCGTCGAGCAGCTTTCGGTCCATGACGTCGAGGCCGTGCAGGTCGACGTCGAGCATCTTCAGCGCCTGCTCGGCGAGATGGCGGGTGATCTTGCCGTCGCCCTTCATGTCGGCAAAGTCGCGGACGCGCCGCAGCAGTCGGTTGGTGACGCGCGGCGTGCCGCGCGAGCGGCGCGCGATCTCGAAGCCGCCTTCGGCGTCGAGCGGAACATCGAGCAGCCCGGCCGAGCGGCGCGCGATCTGCGCCAGCTCGTCGGCGCTGTAGAACTCGAGCCGGGCGACGATGCCGAAGCGGTCGCGCAGCGGGTTGGTGAGCATGCCGGCGCGCGTCGTCGCGCCGATCAGCGTGAACGGCTGCAGCTCGAGCTTGATCGAGCGCGCTGCCGGCCCCTCGCCGATCATGATGTCGATCTGGTAATCCTCGAGCGCCGGGTAGAGGATCTCCTCGACGACCGGCGACAGGCGATGGATCTCGTCGATGAAGAGGACGTCGTTCTTCTCGAGGTTGGTGAGGATCGCTGCGAGGTCCTTGGGCTTCTCGAGCACCGGGCCCGACGTCTGGCGCAGCCCGACTCCGAGCTCGTGGGCGATGATGTGCGAGAGCGTCGTCTTGCCGAGGCCGGGCGGACCGAACAGCAGCACGTGGTCCATCGCCTCGCCGCGCCGCTTCGCTGCGCCGATGAAGATCTCGAGCTGCTCGCGCGCCTTCGCCTGGCCGACATATTCGGCGAGCCCCTTGGGCCTCAGCGCCCGCTCGATTGCCTCATCGCCGGGCGAGCCGGGCGCGCCGCTCACGACCCGCGCATCGAGCGAGACCCGACCGGCGACGGGCGGCCCGGGCGCGAAGTCGTCGGTCTGGATGCTCATGCGGCATTATCGAACCTGGGCGACGCTGCCAGGACATCGCATGAACACCATTCGCAATCGCACGTTCGCCGCGCTGCGGTCGTGGCCGCTGGCCCTCGCCGTCGTCGCCGGCATCGCCATCGCGCACGACGCCAGGGTCGGCGAGATCGCGATCGAGCACCCCTTCGCCGCGCCTTCGATCGCCGGCACAACCAACGGCGCCGCCTACTTCGCCGCGCTCGCGAACACCGGCAGCAACCCGGACCGGCTGCTCGGCGCGTCGACGCCCGTCGCTGCGCGCGTCGAGCTACACACGATGGCCGTCGATGCCCAGGGGGTGATGCGGATGCGCGAGATTGACGGCTTCGCGCTCGCACCGCATGCCAGGATCGAGATGGGTCCCGGCAGCGGCATGCACCTGATGCTGGTGGGCTTGAAGGAACCGCTCAAGGATGGCAGCAGCTTTCCGATGACGCTGCGCTTCGAGCGCGCCGGCGCTGTCGAGGTGACGGTCGTCGTGCAGGCCAGCAACCCTAGCGCGGGCGCGCCGGCACCGCACAAGCATTGACGGCGCTTTCGCGACCGGCGGCCGAAGCGCCGCTACTTCGCCAGCGCCCGCAGCGCCAGCTTGATGCCGGCGGCGACTTCGATGTCGGCCGGTAGCGTCCTCAGCGTCGCCATCGCCTCGCGGTCGCTGTAGCCAAGCGCGAGCAGCGCCTGCAGGATGTCGGCCTGCGCGCTCGACGCCACCGTCTGCGGCGCGCTGACGGCGTCGCCGAGCTTGCCCTTCAACTCGAGCAGCAGCCGCTCGGCGGTCTTCTTGCCAATTCCCGGCACCTTGATCAGGCGGCCGCTCTCCTGCATGCCGACCGCGCGCGCAAGCTCGTCGACCGAGAGGCCGGACAGGATCGAGAGCGCGGTGCGCGGGCCGACGCCCGAGATCTTGACCAGCAGGCGAAACGTCGAGCGCTCCTCGTGGGTGAGGAAGCCGAACAGGATCTGGGCATCCTCGCGGACGACGAAGTGCGTCAGCAACGTGACACGCTCGCCGAGCGCCGGCAGGTTGTAGAAGCTGCTCATCGGCACGTCGACCTCGTAGCCGACGCCGCCGACGTCGACGACGACTTGCGGCGGTGCCTTGGCGGCGAGCGTTCCGGTGAGGCGGCCGATCATGGGCGCCGATTATCGGTGTGCCTTCGCGCGACAATCGCGATCCCTTTGCGACTCGCGGTAACGTGATCCTTCGCCACGCCTTCATCCCACCGGACAACGGCCGACTCGCCAACCTGGCCGGCAGCTTCGACGCGCACCTGCGAACGATTGCGGCGGCGTTCGACGTCAAGATCCAGCGCCGCAACGAGTCGTTTCGCGTCGAGGGCGCGAAAGGGCACGCCGAGCGCGCCGTCGTGCTGCTGCAGCAGCTGTACGGCCGAGCGGCGCGGCCGATCGGCGCCGACGAGGTCGAGCTCGCGATCCTCGAGGCGATGAGCGACGACTCCGGCCGCGCCGCCGACACGCCCGCCGATGTCGACCTGCGGCTGCGGACGCGCCGTGCCGACCTCGCCGGCCGGACGCCCAACCAGGTCGCGTACCTGAAGAACATCCTCGGCCACGACATCACCTTCGGCATCGGCCCGGCCGGCACCGGCAAGACGTATCTCGCGGTCGCCTGCGCCGTCGATGCGCTCGAGCGCAACGCCGTGCAGCGCATCCTCCTGACGCGGCCAGCGGTCGAGGCCGGCGAGCGGTTGGGTTTCCTGCCCGGCGACCTGGCGCAGAAGGTCGATCCGTACCTGCGGCCGCTCTACGACGCGCTCTACGAGCTGATGGGAATCGAGCGCGTCGGCAAGGCGTTCGAGAAGGGCACGCTCGAAGTCGCACCGCTCGCCTTCATGCGCGGCCGCACGCTCAACCACGCGTTCGTCATCCTCGACGAAGCGCAGAACACGACCCCCGAGCAGATGAAGATGTTCCTGACCCGGATCGGCTTCGGCGCCAAGGCCGTCGTCACCGGCGATACCAGCCAGGTCGACCTGCCGAAGGGCAGCGTCTCCGGGCTGATCCATGCCGAGCAGGTGCTGCGCGACGTCAAGGGCATCGCGACGACGCGCTTTACGTCGGCCGACGTCGTCCGCCATCCGCTGGTCGCGCGCATCGTCGAGGCCTATGACGCAGCGAGCGGCGAAGAGCGCCGCTAGCAGCAGCGCGCTGCGCCTGCGCCTGTCGCTGCAGTTCGCCGACGGCCGCCACCGCACAGCCCTTGCGCGCGCCGACGTCAGGCGCTGGATCCGGGCCGCGCTCGCGGTGCCGGCCGAGATCACGGTGCGCGTCGTCGACGAGAGCGAAGGACTCGCGCTCAACGCGCAGTACCGCAATCAACGCCATGCCACCAACGTGCTCACGTTCGCCTACGCGAGCGAGCCGCTGCTCGCCGCCGACCTCGTCCTCTGCGCCCCGGTCGTCGAGCGCGAGGCCGCGGCGCAGGGCGTGCCGCTCGTCGCGCACTACGCCCATCTCGTCGTTCACGGCACGCTGCACGCGCAGGGCTTCGACCACGAACGTGCGGCCGACGCCAGGCGCATGGAAGCGCGCGAGCGCGAGATCCTGACGCGGCTCGGCTTCGCCGATCCGTATCCGGCCTAACGCCAACGGCCCCGAGGCGCGCTCAGAGGTTGCCGACTTCGGCCGCTGCGGCCGGCGCGCGCGGCCCGCGCGTCGGCCACATCACCGAGGCGATCGCGAGCAGCACGAGGACGATCGCGGCGCCGTCCTGCCAATGCAGCAACTCGCCGAGCCACCACGCCCCCGCGACAGTGCCGAGGACCGGGATCAGCATCACCGACATGCTCGACGCCACCGGCGGCAGAGTGCGGGCGAGGATCAGCCAGATCGGCTGGGCGAGGCCGAAGATCAGCACCGCGTTGTAGGCGATCGCCGCCGTCGTCGCGGCGCCGGGCACTTGCCAGCGATCGCGCTCGAAGACCGCGCTCGCGACCGTCATCACCAGCGTCGTCGCGACCGTCATCCAGAAGACGATCGCGAGCGTCGGTGCAGCGATCGCGGTGCGGCGCATCTGCTGCGTGCCGAGCGCCCAGAGCGCGGCGGCGACGAGCATGCCGAACGCAGCGAGCGGCCGGCCGGCGATGGTCGCGAACTCGTGCCAAAGCAGGAGCGAAACGCCGATGGCGGCGGCGACGACGCCGGCGATGTGGCGCGGGCGCAGTCGCTCGCCAAAGACCGCGACTCCCCAGAGCGCCGAGAAGATCGGCATCGTGTAGCCGAGGATCGCCGCGCGCCCCGACGAGAGCGCCTGCACCGCGAGGATCGCGAGCACGTGCCAGACGATCATGTTGGTGAACGAGAGCACGGCGAGCTCGCGCCAGTCCTTGCGCGCGATCCGGAACGGAACGTGCCGAACGAGAAGCACCGCGGCGAGCACCGGCAGGCCGAACCACATCGACAGGGCGCGAAAGGCGAGCGGCGGATAGGCGGTGACGCCGACCTTCATCACCGGCCAGTTCAGCCCCCAGACGACGGTCAGGAAGCTGAGCAGCACGAGCTGCCGGCGATCGAACGCGAAGTCGTTCAACGCGCTTGGGTCAGGAGCGACGACCGAGGTAGCGCTTGCGCCAGAAGAAGACGCTCATGCCGACGCCGAGCGCGAGCATGATCGAGAACGCAACCCAAAAGCCGGTCCGGCTGTGGATCAGCGGCAGCCCCTCGAAGTTCATGCCGAAGAAGCCGGTCACGAGGTTGAGCGGCAGGAAGATCGCCGTCAGCACGGTGAGCGTGCGCATGATGTTGTTGGTGCGGTTGCTCTGCTCCGAGAAGTGCATTTGCACCGCGGTCTCCGACGACGCCTCGAGGCGGCGCACGTGCGAGAGGACGCGTTCGATGTGCTCGAGCACGTCGCGCGAGCGCACGCGCAGCTGCTCGCGCTCGCGGCGCGCGCCTTCCCCCTGGGGCTCGGGCCATTCCTCGAGCGCGTCGAGCCATTCGACGAGCGCGGCACGCTGGTCCTCGCAGGTGTCTTCGAGCAGGTGCAGGGAGTTGCGCGAATCGAGCAGGTGGCGCCAGTTTCCGGTCTGGTCGTCGCCGTCGAGGAGCAGCTCCTGGAGTTCGTCGAGCTGCCGGGTGAGGTGGCGGCGCAGCTCGAGGTAGCTGTCGACCATGTG
>DASXIP010000311.1:0-7965 GCA_036497875.1 Caldimonas sp. | reverse complement strand
GACGGCGTGCTGAGCGTGCGCGCCGGCTTCATCGGCGACGAGCTGAAGAAGGCGTGGCCCGATGTCACCGGCGGCTGGCGACTCGACGAGTACGACGACGGTGCGTTCACGCATTGCTTTTGCGCCGTGCGGCGGGGCGAGGCCGCATGAAGACCGCGTTCGATGTCGCGATCGTCGGCGCCGGTCCCGCGGGCGCGAGCGCGGCCGTCCTGCTTGCACGCGCCGGCTGGTCGGTCGCGCTGATCGAACGGCAACCGTTTCCGCGCCGCAAGGTCTGCGGCGAATGCGTCGCCGCGAGCAACCTTGCGCTGCTCGACGCGCTCGGTGTCGGCGACGTCTTCGACGCGCGTGCCGGCGCGGCGCTGCGTCGCGTCGCGCTGATGCGCGGCAGCGAAACGATCATCGCGGGGCTGCCGGCGGCCGAGGGCGCGCATCCCTGGGGGCGCGCCCTCGGCCGTGAGCACCTCGATGCCGCGCTTGCCGACGCCGCCGAGGCTGCGGGGGCGACGCGCCTGCAGCCGTGGTCGCTGCAGGCCATCGACGGCGTCGCCGGAGACTTCGCGCTCCGCATCCGGCCAGCCGCGAACGACGGCGCCGACGGCGACACCGTGCTGCATGCTCGCGTCGTCGTCGCTGCGCACGGCTCTTGGCAGCCGCTACCTTCGGAGCGCGCCGAGCGCCGCGAGGCGCGCTCGCCGGCCGACCTGTTCGCGTTCAAGGCCAACTTTCGCGCCGCCGCGCTCGATGCCGACCTGTTGCCGGTGCTTTCGTTCGCCGGCGGCTACGGCGGCATGGTCGTCGCCGACGACGGCGTGCTGACGCTGGCCGGTTGCATCCGTGCCGATCGCCTGGCAGCGCTGCGCGCGGCGAGCCCCGGAGCGCGCGCCGGCGACGCGTTCGAGGCGATGCTGCGAAGCGAATGTGCCGGCGTCGGCATTGCCCTCGCAGCCGCGACGCGCGAAGGCCCGTGGCTCGCGAGCGGGCCGCTCAGGCCCGGCGTGCGGGTCGACGCCGGCGACCGCGTCTTTCGCGTCGGCAACGCCGCCGGCGAAGCGCATCCGATCCTCGGCGAAGGCATCAGCATGGCGCTCCAGTCGGTATTCATCCTCGCCGCGCTGATCTCGCCGCAGCGCGCCGCGTTGATCGATCCGGCCCGCGCCGGCGCTGCGCAGCGCGACGCGGCGCGCGCGTACGCGACACTTTGGCGCCGCCGCTTCGGCCGCCGCCTCGCGATCGCCGCCGGCTTTGCGCATGCCGCGATGCACCCGGTACTTGCGGCCGCGGCGTGGCCCGTGGTGCGCCGTTGGCCGCAGGTCCTGACCGCGGGCGCACGCCTCAGCGACAAGGCGCGCTGCGCTCCCGAGGCGGCGCGCGTCGCCGCCGCCGGCGCATGAGCGGCGAGGGCGGGTCGTCGGTCGCGGCGCCGCGGCGCGCGCGCCTCGATCGCCTCGACGCGCTGCGCGGTTTCGCGATCGTGTGGATGGCGGCGTTCCACTTCTCGTTCGATCTCAACTACTTCCGCTTCATCCACCAGGACTTCTATCGCGACCCGTTCTGGACCGTGCAACGCGCCTGCATCGTCACGCTGTTCATGTCGTGCGTCGGCGCCGGCCAGGCGATCGCATCGTCCGAGCGCCAATCGTTGCGGCGCTTCTGGCAGCGCTGGGCACAGATCGCAGGCTGCGCGCTCCTCGTGACATTGGGGTCGGCGCTGATGTTCCCGCGCAGCTTCATCAGCTTCGGCGTGCTGCATGGCATCGCGGTGATGCTGATCGTCGTCCGCTTCACGACCTCCTGGGGCGCCTGGCGCTGGCCGCTCGGCCTGGTGGCGATCATGCTGCCCAAGTTCGTCGCCGATCCCTTCTTCGACAGCCGCTGGACCGATTGGATCGGTCTCGTCACCCACCTGCCGGTGACCGAGGACTATGCGCCGCTCCTGCCGTGGCTCGGCGTCGTCTGGTGGGGTGCCGCAGCGGCCGACTGGCTGCTCGCGCACCGCCGGGCGCTGCTCGGCGGCGCAATGCCTCGCGTGTTGCGGCCGCTCGCCGTCCTCGGCCGCTGGAGCCTCAGCTTCTACATGCTGCACCAGCCGGTGCTGATCGGCTTGCTCTGGCTGGCAGCGGTGGCGTTGCGCCGCTGAACGTGGCGCCTCGCGGTGCCTCGTCGCAAAGGGGGCCGGCGGCGCTCGACTACCATCGCCCGATGGCGACGCAGGTGCTGTTCGGCTTCCATGCCGTCACGGTCAGGCTGAAGACGGCGCCCGGCTCCGTGCTCGAGCTCCTGGTCGATCGCGCCCGGCGCGACCAACGCATGCGCCAGCTCGTCGCCCGTGCCGAGGCCTCGGGCGTGCGCGTCGTCGACAGCGACGACGCGCGCCTGCGCGGCATCGCCGGCGGCGATCGCCATCAGGGCGTTGTCGCCCGCGTCGCGGCGCTGACGCGCAGCCATTCGCTCGACGATCTGCTCGACATCGTCGACGCCGCGGGCGAGACGCCGCTCGTGCTCGTCCTCGACGGTGTCACCGATCCGCACAACCTCGGCGCCTGCCTGCGCGTTGCCGACGGCGCCGGCGTGCACGCGGTCGTCGCGCCCAAGGACCATGCGGTCGGCGTCAACGCGACCGTCGCGAAGGTGGCGAGCGGCGCTGCTGAGACGGTGCCGTACCTGATGGTCACGAATCTCGCCCGAACGCTCGGCGAGCTGAAGGAGCGCGACATCCGGATCGTCGGCACGACCGAGTCGGCACCGCGAACGCTCTACGAGGTCGACCTGAGCGGGCCGGTCGCCATCGTCCTCGGCGCCGAAGGGCGCGGCATGCGCCAGCTCACCGAACGCAGTTGCGACGAGCTCGTCTGCCTGCCGATGATGGGTGCGGTCGAGAGCCTCAACGTCTCGGTGGCGAGCGGCGTCTGCCTCTACGAAGCGGTCCGCCAGCGCAGCGCCAGCGCCGCGCGCACCGCGGCGAAGGGCTGAGAGCGATGCCGGTCATCGAAGTCAGGCATCCCCTCGTGCGGCACAAGATTGGCCTCCTGCGCGAGGCGAGCCTGTCGACCAAGAGCTTTCGCGAGATCACCGCCGAACTCGGCCGTCTCCTGACCTACGAGGCAACAGCCGACTTCCCGCTCGAGACCGTCGCCGTGCAATGCTGGAGCGGCCCGCTCGACGTGCCGCGCATCAGCGGCAAGAAGGTGACCGTCGTGCCGATTCTGCGCGCCGGCCTCGGCATGCTCGAGGGCGTCCTCGACACGATCCCGAACGCCAAGGTCAGCGTCGTCGGCATCGCGCGCAACCACGCGACGCTGCAGCCCGAGCCGTACGTCGACCGACTCGCCAGCGACCTGCCGGAGCGGACCGCGATCGTCCTCGACCCGATGCTCGCGACCGGCGGCTCGATGAACTCGGCGATCGCGCTGCTCAAGTCGCGCGGTGCGATCGACATCCGCGCGCTCGTCCTCGTCGCTGCGCCGGAGGGCGTCGCCGCGCTCGAGCGAGTGCATCCGGACGTGCGCTGCTGGGCGGCGGCGATCGACAGCCATCTCGACGGCAATGGCTACATCATCCCGGGCCTCGGCGACGCCGGCGACCGCATCTTCGGGACGCACTGAATCGAGCCCCCACTCTCTCCGTTCGCTGCCCCTCGCGGGGCGCGGCCGGTCTCGGGGCGGCCCCGCGGCCGGCCGTTCAAACCCAGCCGAGCGCGCCGACAAGCGCGCCGATGCCGACCAGCCACATCGGGCTGAGCCGAGTCCGCAGCATGGCGGCGATCGAGACAGCGACGAGCGCAAGCGCGCCGATCGCATGGCCACCGTCGACGACGTACGGTCGCGCGAGCAGCCAGCCGGTGGCGACGAGCAGGCCGATCGTGAGCGGCGTCATCCCGGTCGTGAATGCACGCATGCCGCGCGTCTCGCGCCGCCGCGTGCCCCAGCGCGTGGCGAGGAGCGTGAGCGCGGTCGATGGCAGCAGCGTGCCGGCCATCGTCGCGACGGCGCCGAGCGGGCCGGCGACATTCCAGCCGAGGACGGCGACGAAGAGGACGTTCGGTCCGGGCGCTGCCTGCGCGATCGCGACCGAGGCGCTGAACTGGGCGTCGCTGATCCACTGGTGCTCGTCGACGATGTAGCGGTGCATATCGGGCGCGGTCGTGATCGCGCCACCGACCGCGAGCAGGCTGAGGACGAGGAAGTGCGCGAACAGGCCGAGCAGGTCGGCTGCCGAGAGGGCGACGTGGCCGAGGCTCATCGCCAGCGCCACCAGGCGATCGCGACCGCGGTGCTGCCGAGGCCGGCGACGACCCAGACCAGCGGCCAACGCAGCCACGCGATCGTCACGAAGGTCAGCGCCGCGAAGGCCGACGCGGGCAGGGCGCCGAGGCGGTTCGTGCCGAGCGTCGACATCAGCTTGATCGCTGTCGCGATGACGAGCCCGGCCGCGACCGCGCCCATGCCGCGCAGCGCGCCCGAGACGACGGCGAGGCGCGAGAACTCGGCGTACGCCGCCGTCAGCGCCATGACGATGAAAAGCGGCACGACGAGCATGCCGCCGACCGCGGCGATCGCGCCGCGCAGGCCGAAGAAGCGGTCACCGAGCATGAGCGCGAGGTTGACGATGTTCGGGCCCGGCAGGACCTGGCTGAGCGACAGCATCTCGACGAACTGCGTCGTCGTGAGCCAGCGCTTCCGCTCGACGAGCTCACGCTGGGCGATCGCGAGGACGCCGCCGAAGCCTTGCAGCGCAAGGCGGTTGAAGGTGAAGAACAGATCGCCGGGTGACGCCGGCCCCGGGGCGGCATCTCCGGCGGCGTCGCCCACGCTCATGGCGAGCGCCTGCGGGCGTGCGCGGCCCAGGCACTGAGCGCGATCGCGGCGGCGATCCAGGCGAGGCCGACCATGCTGAGCGAGCCGTAGCCGTGCCGCGCAATCAGCCAGCCGCCACCCGCGGCGCCGGCGGCTTGGCCGAGGTAGATCGCCGACGTGTTGAGCGCCATCAGCGCCGACGCGAGCGCGGGAGCAGCGGCGCCGAGACGTGCCTGCTGCAGCGACTGCATCGCAAAGCACGCCAGCGCCCACGGCACGAGCACGATCGCGGCGATCACGCTGTCGGTCGCGAGCGGCCAGGCGAGCAGCGACAGCGCCATCAGCGCGAGCGCAGCGCCGACAGCACGATCGGTGCCGAAGCGATCGACCTGGCGCGACGCGAGCGTGTTGCCGATGACGCCGAAGATCCCGAAGCAGACGAAGAGCAGAGTCACTTCGCGCGTGCTCGCGCCGGCGACCTCCTTGAAGTACGGCGCGAAATAGGAAAACAGCGTGAACTGCCCGGCGCCGGCGAGCGCCGTGACGAAGACGATCGCCATCAGCACCGGGCTGCCGAAGGCTGCCCGCCATGCCTGCAGCGTGAGCGTCGCCGGCCGCACGTGCACGGGCATCGTCGCCAGCACCCAGACGGCGCCGACGAGGCCGATCGCGGCGATCGCGAAGAACGCGCTCCGCCAGCCGAAGGTGTCGCCAAGCCAGGCCGAGAGCGGCATTCCGATCACCGAGGCGACCGACCAGCCGATGAAGATGAACGTGATCGCGCCGGCGCGACGCGCCGGCGGCGACATCGCACCGATCGCGGCCGCTGCCTGCGGCGTGAAGACGGCGGCGCCGAGGACGGTGACGGCTCGCACCGCCAACAGGGCGGCGAAGCTCGGCATCAGCGCGCAAAGGGCATGGCCGATCGCGTACCAGGCGAGCGCCGCGGCGAGCAGCTTCCTGCGGTCGAGCGCGCCGACCCAGCCGGCGAGGAGCGGCGCACCGAAGCACAGCACCGCCGCGGCGACAGCGACGAGCTGGCCGGCGGCGGCGACCGAGACTTCGAGCGAGCGGGCAATGTCGGGCAGCGTTCCGACCGGTGCCATGACGCCGCAGCCGATGACGAAGTTGCCGAACAGGAGCGACCAGCGGACCTGGCCGAGGCGGCGCTCGCCGATGTCAGTTGCCGCGGCTGGGCCTGCGGCCGCAGCCGGCGGCCTCGCGCTCACGCCGGCGCTTTCGCGGCGACCGGGGAACGCTGCGTCAATGGCGCACCTTGAGCGCGTCGGGATTCACGATGTTGGTCGGCCGACCCTCGACGAAATTGACGACGTTCTCGAACGCGGCGCGAAAGTACAGCTCGTAGCTGTCCTGCTCGACATACCCGATGTGCGGCGTGCAGACCGCGTTCTCGAGTCGCAGCAGCAGGTGGCCCTGCAGGATCGGCTCGGCCTCGAAGACGTCGACCGCGGTCATACCCGGGCGGCCGCGGTTGAGCGCGGTGACGAGCGCGCTTTCCTCGATCAGCTCGGCGCGCGAGATGTTGACGAGCAGCGCGGTTGGCTTCATGCGCAGGAGCGACTCGAGCTTGACGATGCCCAGCGTCGCGTCGGCGAGGCGCAGGTGGAGCGACAGCACGTCCGCGACCTCGAACAGTTCGTCGCGCGTCGCTGCTGCCTCGAAGCCCTCGGCGACGGCGCGCTCGCGGCTCGCCTCGCTGCCCCAGACGAGCACGCGCATGCCGAATGCCTTGCCGTAGCCGGCGACGAGCTGGCCGATCTTGCCGTAGCCCCAGATTCCGAGTGTCCGGCCCTTGAGCGCCATGCCGATGCCGAAGTTCGGTGGCATCGACGCCGTCTTCAGCCCCGACTGCTGCCAGGCGCCGTGCTTGAGCGTGCTGATGTAGTGCGGCAGCCGTCGCATCGCGGCCATGATCAACGCCCATGTCAGCTCGGCCGGCGCCACCGGCGAGCCGACGCCCTCGGCGACCGCGATGCCGAGCCGCGAGCAGGTCTCGACGTCGATGTGCGGGCCGACCCGGCCGGTCTGCGCGATCAGCTTCAGCTTCGGCAGCTTTTCGAGCAGCTGGCGGGGGAACTGGCTGCGCTCGCGGATCAGCACCAGCACGTCGGCGTCGCGGACGCGCACCGAGAGCTGGCCGAGCCCCTTGACGGTGTTGGTGAAGACCTTGGTGTTGAGGTGCTCGAGGATCGATGCGCACTTGAGCTTGCGCACCGCATCCTGGTAGTCGTCGAGGATGATGATGTTCACGGGCTTGGGTCGTGCACCGCACGCGGGCGGCGGCCTGAACGTCCCATTGTGCACGGCCCCCGGCCTGCCGCTACGATCGCTGGCTTCTCCTCAGCAAGGATTCGCGATGGCCCTCTCGATGCACTCGGCAAGCGTGCCGATCTTCGTTCGCATGCTCGGCAACCTGGCGGGTTGGCTCGACAAGGCTGATGCGCACGCGCAGGCGAAGAAGTTCGAACCCGCGGTCTACCTGACGGCGCGCCTCGCGCCCGACATGCTGCCGCTGTCGACGCAGATCCAGATCGCATGCGACACCGCCAAGTTCTGCATCGCCAGGCTCGCCGGTGTCGAGTCGCCGCCGTTCGCGGACGACGAGAAGAGCCTCGACGACCTGCGCCAGCGGCTCAGGAAGACGATCGACTACGTGCAGTCGGTGCCGGCCGCGCAGGTTGACGGCAGCGACAGCCGTTCGATTGCCGTACCACGGCGTACCGGCGCGATCACGATGACGGGCGAGGCGTACCTCAAGCACTTCGCGTTGCCGAACTTCTTCTTCCACGTGACGACGACCTACGCGCTGCTTCGCCACAGCGGTGTCGAGCTCGGCAAGATGGACTTCCTCGGCGCCCTGCCGCAGGCCGGCGCACCCGCCGCCTGAGCGTCAGCGTCCCGTTCCGGTTACGCCCCGGCGCGGCGGCGCGCGCCGCGATCGCTTTGGAAGGTGGCGCTCGAGCACCGCCAGTCGGCGTGCCGCTTCGGCCTGGTCGTGGCGCTGGGCGATGCCGCTGAAAACGTCGACCCGGAAGTTCCAGAGCTCGTGCGGCGAGCGGGCGACGGCGACGCCGTCGAGCGCACCGGCCACGCCGCCTGGCCGAACGACGACGAGGCCGGCCACGAGACGCCGAACGAGGTCGACAAC
>DASXIP010000310.1:0-9115 GCA_036497875.1 Caldimonas sp. | reverse complement strand
AACGCGAGCACGGCTGCAGTCTGCAGGATCAGGCGCCGCTGCATGCGATGGCTCCTCCTTCGGGCGCGCCACATCGGGCACGCGGCCATTCTGCCGTGCTGCCGGCGCGAGCGGCAGCACTCACGGGTTCGGCCGTCGCCGGTGCTCGAGATCGTGGGCGATCTCGTGGAGCAGGGTCGCGAGCGTCTCCGGCATCGTGATCTGCGGGTTGTGGCTCGCGTCGAGCTCGTCGTAGCGCCAGCCCTTCTCGGCCCGTGCGCGGTCGGCGAATTTGCGAAAGACATCGCCGGGGCCGAAGCGCGAGCAGTAGATGTAGGCGCGCGGCAGCTTCTCGACCGCGCCCGCCAGCGGCAGCACCTGCTGCAGGGTCGCGGCGGGCTGCATCACCCGCCGCGGCGTCGCCCAGGCGATGTCCTCGGCGCTGGTATCGGGAGGCATTGGATTCGGCGGCACGCGCCAGCCGTCGCCCTGGCGCAGCGCCTCGACCATCGCGGCACGTGCCTGCGGCGCGATCAGCTCGGCAGCCGACTGGCCGTCGCGCGGCACGAAGGCGTCGAGATAGATGACGCCGGCGATCCGCTCGCTGGCGCGGTCGGCGACGCCGGTGGCGACCATGCCGCCGTAGCTGTGGCCGACGAGGACGACGTCGCGCAGGTCCTCGAACGCGAGCACGCCGAGGATGTCCTCGACATGGACCTCGAGATCGATCTCGGCGCGCGCGAGATGGGTCCGTTCGCCGACGCCGGTCAAGGTCGGCGTGAAGAGCTCGTGACCGCGCGCGCGCAACAGCGGACGCATCTTCTTCCAGGCCCAGCCTCCGGTCCACGCACCGTGCACTACGAGCAATGTCGACATCGCCGCCCTCCGACCCGTCGGAGTCGAAGCGGGCCACAACCGGTCGCGAATGTCAACGCGGTGATCGCCGCGGCCGTACGATCGACGGCTCCGGGGCGCAAAATCGCCCGTTTCCCGCAGCCGGCGTCGGCCGGCGATCACCAGCGAGAGGAGAGCCGGATGCCACCAGGGTACTGGATCGCGCGCGTCGACGTCAGCGACGCCGAGGCGTACAAGGCCTACGTCGCCGCCAATGCGGCGCCGCTGGCGGCGTACGGCGGGCGCTTCCTCGTTCGCGCCGGACGGTTCGAGAATCCCGAAGGGGCGAGCCGGACGCGCAATGTCGTCGTCGAGTTCCCGTCTTACCAGGTCGCGCTCGACTGCTATCGCTCGCCCGCCTACCAGGCCGCGGTGCAGTTGCGGCTGCCCGTGTCGACTGTGGACATGGTGATCGTCGAAGGCTACGACGGCCCGCAGCCTGGCTGAGGTCACGTCCGCCCCGTTTCGTTCCTCTCCCTCTTCGTCAACGCAGAGAACCGCATGTATCCCGACACCCAGCTCTACATCGACGGCGCCTGGTGCGCCGCCGCCTCCGGCCGCACGCATCCCGTCGTCAATCCCGCCACCGGCGAGGTGATCGGCAAGTTCGCATGGGCCGAGCGCGCCGACCTCGACCGCGCGCTTGCCGCCGCCGACAAAGGCTTCCAGACCTGGAAGAAGGTCTCTGCCTACGAGCGCTCGAAGATCATGCGCAAGGCCGCCGAGCTGCTGCGCGATCGCCTTCAGCTGGTCGCAGAGATCATGACGATGGAGCAGGGCAAGACCGTCGCCGAGGCGAAGGCCGAAATCCTGAATGGCGCCGACACGATCGAGTGGTTCGCCGAGGAAGGCCGGCGCACGTACGGGCGCGTCATCCCGGCGCGCGCGGAGGGCGTCTACCAGCTCGTCGTCAAGGAGCCGGTCGGTCCCGTCGCCGCGTTCACGCCGTGGAACTTCGCGATCAACCAGATCGTACGCAAGCTCTCGGCAGCGCTCGCCGCCGGTTGCTCGATCATCGTCAAGGCGCCCGAGGAGACGCCGGGGTCGCCAGCCGAGCTGATTCGCGCGTTCGCGGATGCCGGCGTTCCGGCCGGCGCGGTCAACCTGGTCTTCGGTGACCCGGCCGAGATCTCGTCGTACCTGATCCCGCATCCGGTCATCCGCAAGATCTCGTTCACCGGCTCGACGGTCGTCGGCAAGCAGCTCGCCGCGCTCGCCGGGCAGCTCATGAAGCGCGTCACGATGGAGCTCGGCGGCCACGCGCCGGTGATCGTCTTCGACGACGCCGATGCCGCGGTCGCGGCGAAGGTGATGGCGGTGAGCAAGTTCAGGAACGCCGGCCAGGTCTGCATCTCGCCGACGCGCTTTCTGGTGCAGGAAGGCATCTACAAGACCTTCGTCGAGCAGTTCGCCGCCAACGCGAAGGCGCTCAAGGTCGGCAATGGGCTCGAGAAGGACGTCAAGATGGGCGCGCTCGCGAATCCGCGCCGCGCCAAGGCGATGGAAGTCAACCTCGAGGATGCCGGCAAGCACGGCGCCAGGGTCATCGCCGGCGGCCATGCGATCGGCGACAAGGGCAACTTCTGGGAGCCGACGGTCGTCGCCGAGTTGTCGAACGACGCCAGGGCGATGAACGAGGAGCCATTCGGGCCGCTCGCGATCATCAACCCGTTCCGCACCTTCGACGATGCCGTCAAGGAAGCGAACCGGCTGCCGTACGGCCTCGCCGCGTATGCGTGGACGAAGTCGGCGAAGACCGCGAACGCGATCGCCAATGCCGTCGAGACGGGAATGATCTCGATCAACCACGTCGGCCTCGGCATCCCCGAGACGCCGTTCGGCGGCGTCAAGGATTCGGGCTACGGCTCGGAGGGCGGCAGCGAGGCGATCGAGTCGTACCTCAACCCGAAGTTCATCACACAGGCGGGGCTGTAGAGGCGGCGCCGCCGCCTGCCCGTGCCGAAGGAGTGTTGTTCATGCCACGTTACGTCATCGAGCGCACGTTCCCGAACGGCGTCCAGATTCCGCAGACCGAGGTTGGCGCGCGCTTTTGCCGCGGCGTCGTCGCCAACAACGCGAAGGAAGGCGTGACGTGGCTGCATTCGTACGTCACGGCCGATCGCCGCAACACCTTCTGCATCTACGACGCGCCGTCGCCGGAAGCGGTCCGCAGCGTCGCTCAGACGAACGGCCTGCCGGTCGACCGGATCACCGAGGTGACGGTGCTCGACCCGTACTTCTTCCGCAGCGAAGGCTGATGACGATCGAGCTGTCGAAGGAAGTGCGTCACGAGGCGATCGCGTCGATCGAGCGGTGGTTCCGCGAAGAGCGCGAAGAGCGGATCGGCAACATCGCCGCCGGCGCGCTGCTCAACTTCGTGCTCGAGGAGATCGCGCCGTCGATCTACAACAGGGCCGTCGCCGACGTCCAGGAACGGCTCGGCGCTCGCGTTGCCGAGCTCGACATCGAGATCCACGAGGACGAGTTCGCCTACTGGGCCAAGCGCAAGCCCGGCCGGCCGTAGCGCGAGGGGGCGCGATGAGCGAGCTGCTCGAGCGCGACGGCCTGCTCGCGGCGCTGACGGCGACCGCCGACGCGGCGGCGCGCGGCGACGGCCGCACCTTGCTCGTGAGCGGCGAGGACCGGATCGGCAGGCCCACTGAGGGCGCCGAAAACAGCGCCGCCGGCGCTCAGCCGATCAGCGCCGGCAGCCAAGTGGCGATCGTCGGCACGAGGAAGACGATCGCGAGCAGCAGAACGCTCATGCCGAGGAACGGCACGACGGCGCGGAAGATGTCGAGCATCGACACCTCCGGCGGCGCGACACCCTTCATCGTCATCAGCAGCAAGCCGTGCGGCGGCAGCAGCAGGCCCATCTGCATGCAGATCAGGAACAGCACCCCGAACCAGACGAGGTCGACGCCGAGCGTCTGCACGACCGGCATGAAGATCGGCAGCGTGATCATCATCATGCTCACCTGGTCGACGAAGATGCCGAGGAAAATCAGCATCAGCATCATCCCCGCGATCACCGCCCATGGCGCCAGGCCCGCGCCGGTGATCGTCTGCGAGAGGCCGTTCGACGCGCCCGAGAACGAGAGGATCTGCGCGAACGTCGTCGCGCCGACGATGATGAAGAGGATCATCGCCGAGATCGCGACCGTGCCCTTGAGCGAGGCGAGCAGGATGCGCACGCTGAGCGCGCGGTAGGCGAGGGCGAAGACGATCGTCGCCAGCGCGCCGAGCGCGGCCGATTCGGTCGGCGTTCCCCAGCCGGCGGCCATCGCGCCGACGACGACTCCGAAGATCGAGACCAGCGGCAGCACGTAAAGCAGGAACGGCTTGAAGCGGGCGAAGCCCGGGTGCGGCACGAGCGGCACGTTCGGCGCCAGGCTCGGCTTCATCTTCACGCGCACGATGATCCAGGCGACGAACGCGACCGACAGCACGAGCCCGGGGACGACGCCGCCGATCAGGAGCTTCGAGATCGAGATTCCCGACAGCGACCCGAGCAGGACGGTGAGCGCCGACGGCGGAATCAGCATGTCGACGGCGCCGATCGCCATCACCGGCCCGGTCGCGAGCGTCGGGTGATAGCCGCGCGCGAGCATCACCGGCACCATCAGCGAGCCGAGCATCGCGGTGGTCGCGATTGTCGATCCCGAGATCGCCGAGAACACGGTGCCGGCGACTACCGCGACGACGGCGAGCCGGCCCGGCACCTGCGCGATCAGCCGCTCGATGCCGTCGATCACCTTGACCGCGAGGCCGGTGTGGAACAGCACCTCGCCCATCAGGACGAAGAGCGGGATCGGCGTCAGCGAGAAGCTCATTACCGAGCTGACGCTGTTCCTCGCGAGCTGTGCGAGGCCGGGTTCGCCGCCGAGCCAGAGCCAGGCGCCGAGCAGATTGATCGCGAGGAACGCGAACGCGACCGGCAGGCCGACGAAAAGCAGCACCGTCGAGCCGGCGAGCAGCAACCAGGCCGCGCCGACCCAGCCGATCATGCGGCGCTCACCGCGTCGTTGCGCGGCCCCACTTCGGCGCGCGCGAGCCGTCGCATGCGAAAGACGAACTCGATCGCCAGCAGCGCGAAGCAGATCGGCAGCGGCGCGAGGAACCACCATTCCGGCATGACGAGCGTCTTGATCGAGAGCGCCGCGGCCTGGTGGCTCTGCCACGCCGCCGAGCTGCCGTAGACGACCAGCCACAGGCACGACGCTAGGCCGAGCACGTCGGCAACCCACTCACACGCGTATGCCGTGCGCGCCGGCAGCACGCGCAGAATGATGTCGACCCGGATATGGCGGCCCTCGCGCAAGAGCCAGGGCGCGGCGAGCAGCGTGATCGCATAGAGCAGCAGCTCGGAGATCTCATTGCTCCAGCCGATGCCGCGCGGCAGGCCGGGCAGGGCGACGTTCCTCGTCAGCACGTCGCCGCAGATGATCGCGACCATCGCCAGGAGGGCCAGGCTCGCGAGCAGCGCCAGGCCCTCGATCAGCGCGCCGAAGCCTTTCTCGAGCGCTGCCAGGCCGCCGGTCTTCACTTCGACGTCAGCGTCTTCAGCTTGGCGGCGAACTCGGGGTTGGCCTTCATCGCGCCGGCCCAACCCGCGTCGTAGGCCTTGTCGACGAAGGCCTTGGTGCCGGCGTCGTCGAAGCGGATCGCCTGGATGCCGATCTTCTCCTGGCGCGCCGTCTCGTCCTTCGCGTATTGCGACCAGAAGCCGTTCATCGCCTCGAGCGCGAGCGCCTGCTTGTCGAGGAACTCCTTCTGCTTGGGCGTCAGCCGCTTGTAGGCGTCGAGGTTCATGACGATCGAGACCTCGGCGTCGTAAAAGCCGGGGTCGACGCGGTACTTCGTCTTCTCCTGCCAGTTGAGGTCGAAGATGCCGCCGATCGGCCAGCCGTAGCCGTCGACGACGTTTCGCTCGAGCGCGGTGTAGACCTCGCCTGGCGGCGTCGTCACGACGTTGGCGCCGAGCGCGGCGAAGAAGTCGCGGTAGACCGGCGTGATGCGGATCTTCAGGCCGGTGAGGTCTGGCTTGTCGATCTTCTTGTTGAGATAGAGGTGAAACGGTTGGTTCTCGACCATCCGCGCCAAGTAGACCATGTGGCCTTTCTGCATCCAGAGCTCGTTGATCGCCGCGTAGGCGCCGTTCTTGCGCTGCTCGGCGATCGGGATCTGGGTCAGCTTGAGGAAGTCGGCCTCCGGCATGACGTTGGTGTAGAACGCGCCGGTCGCGAGCGCCATGTCGACGACGCCGCTCTTGACGGCGTTGCCGGCCTCAAAGGTCGGGATCGCCTTCGGCCCGCCGATGAAGTTGATCTGCAGCGTGCCCTTGCCTTCGGCGTTGAACTGTTGCAGCCATTTCTGCAGATGGACAACGTAGATGCCGTTCTCGGCGAAGGCGCTGACCATTCTGAGCGTCGTCTCCTGCGCGAGCGCTGCCGGAGCGGCGAGCGTCGCGGCGGCGAAGGCACAAGGAAGAACGAGCAGTCGATGCAGGGCGTTCATGGCGGGGCTCTCGGGCGAGGGAGGAAGGCGGGCGTTTGGCAAGCTCGGACTCTGCCGTGGCCACCGCGCCGCTGGCACGGGGTTTGTCTGGAGCCTGTGTGCGCTCAGCGCGTGCCGTGCTCCGGCCAGCCTTGCGCGCCGACGAGCGGGACGAACAGGACGCCGCCGAGATCGTCCTCGTGCCACGCATCGTTGGCGAGGCGGCTGACGAGGAGGAGGCGCTGCGCGCCGTAGCCGGCGTCGACCGGCAAGACGAGACGGCCGCCGATCGCGAGCTGCTCGCGCAGTGCTTGCGGCACGCGCGGCCCCGCGGCGGAGACGACGATCGCGTCGTACGGCGCGCCGGCCGGCCAGCCGGCGCTGCCGTCGCCGGCGTGAACGGCGACGTTCGTGCAGCCGAGGCGCGCCAGCCGTTCGCGCGCAAGATCGACCAGGAGAGGGTGGCGCTCGATCGCGTCGACGTGGCCGGCGAGCCGCGCCGCGACGGCGCTCGCGTAACCCGAACCGGCGCCGATCTCGAGCAGGCGATCGGTCGCGCCGAGGCGCGCCGCCTCGAGCATCAGGGCGACGATGTACGGCTGCGAGATCGTCTGCCCGGCCTCGATCGGCAGCGGCGTGTCGTCGTAGGCCTCGCGTCGAAACGCCGCCGCGACGAAGGCATGGCGCGGTACGCGCCGCATCGCGTCGAGGACGCGCCGGTCGCGAATGCCGCGCGCCGCGATCTGCTGCGCGACCATGGCCTCGCGTTGTTGCGCCGTGATGTCGTCGTCGTCGTCCATCGCGTACTGGCCTGGACGGCGCTGCGCGCTACTGGTGGCGGTGCGCCTGCAGCCACTGCAGCTTGGCAGCGTACAGGTCGTGCTGGCCGCGCGTCAGGCTGTTGTCGATGGCGAGGGTCAGGTGGCGCTGCGCCGCGGCCTCGTCGCCGAGACGCCAGTCGGCGACACCGAGCCAGAAGTGGACCTCGTGGTTGTCGGAGCGTGCGACCTCGCGCGCGAACAGCTCGCGCGCGCTGCGCCAGTCCTCGCGCTGCACCGCCGCCATGCCGAGTTGGAAGAAATAGAACGGCGGGTACGGCTCGAGCGCGGTCAACCGAGCGTGCGCCGCCTGCGCCTCGACGGTGCGGCCCTGCTGCTCGTATGCCACGGCCAGGTTGGCGAGCGCGCGCGTGTCCCTCGGGTCACCGGCGAGAACGCGCTCGAAGACGCGCGCCGCCTCGGCGGCGTTGCCGTGGTGGAGATAGACGACGCCGAGCGTGTTGAAGCCGCCGGCAAAGCCCGGGTCCGTGCGGACGCTCACCGACGCCCAGGCATAGGCGTCGTCGAGGCGGCCCTCGGCGAGCGCCTCGGCGGCGCGGTTGTTTGCGTACATCGCGACCACCGTCTTCTCGTCGATCTCGCGGGTGCGAAAGCCGACGATCTGCTCCGGCGGCAGGAAGTCGATCATCAGGGTCGTGATCTCGCGCGCCGAGCGGACGTCGATGACGCGGCGGCCGAGCGTGATGTTGACGTGCCCGCTCGAGATCAGGAGGGCGCCGTTGCGGCTCCACGTCTCCTCGACCGAGACGCTTTGATAGACGACCGGCAGGTTCAGCGCCTTCGCGAACGCCGCGGTCATGATGACGAGCGAGAGGCAGTTGCCGCTGCGCTCGGCGAACGTCACCGCGGCGTTCTTGGTCCGCGCCGCGTCGTATTCGAGCCGCAGCTGCGCCTTGTGCTCGAGCGCCATCGCGAGTCCGATCTGCGGCCCTTCGCGGCGCAGCTGGGCGGCGATGTCGTCGTGCAGGAAGGAGCGCATCGCGTCGCTCATTTCGAACATATCATCGGTTCGGATCGCCTCGTGCGGCGGCGCGAACAGGCGATCGGCAAGCAGCGGCTCGGGCGGCGCCGGTGGCGGCGCCAACGCGCAGCCGGCGACGAGGCAGGCGAGCAGCGCGGCGAGACGGGCGATCGGCACGGCGGTCACTCCAGCTTGATGTTGGCGCTCTTGATGACGGCCGCCCATTTTGCGACTTCCGGAGGCACGGCGATCGCCGCGCGGCGGCGAGGCATAGACTTTCCGCCATGTCGGATGCCCCTGCCATCGACGCAAACGCCAACGCTGCCCGGCCCCCGCACACCATCCGGATGGCCGACGGCGACAACGTCGCGATCGTCGCCAACGAAGGCGGCCTCGCCGCCGGCACGGTGCTCGACTCCGGCGTCGTCCTCGTCGATCGCGTCCCGCAGGGGCACAAGGTCGCGCTGGCGGTGATCGAGGCCGGCGCGCCGGTCGTCCGCTACGGCGTCACGATCGGCTTTGCCGCCGAGGCGATCGCCGCCGGCCGCTGGGTCCACGAGCGGCTGCTCAGGATGCCGGCGGCGCGCTCGCTCGACGGCCTGCCGGTCGCCTCGCGGCCGGCACCGGCGCAGCCGCCGCTCGAGGGATACACCTTCGAGGGCTTTCGCAACGCCGACGGCAGCGTCGGCACGCGCAACATCCTCGCCATCACGACGACGGTGCAGTGCGTCGCCGGCGTGGTCGAGTTCGCGGTCGAGCGCATCAAGTCGGAGTTGCTGCCGCAGTTTCCGAATGTCGACGACGTCGTCGGCCTCGAGCACGGCTACGGCTGCGGCGTCGCGATCGACGCGCCCGACGCGCTGATCCCGATCCGGACGCTGCGCAACATCAGTCGCAACCCGAACTTCGGCGGCGAGATCCTGGTCGTGAGCCTCGGCTGCGAGAA
>DASXIP010000309.1:0-1932 GCA_036497875.1 Caldimonas sp. | reverse complement strand
TCGCCGGTTCAGGTCACCACCAGCTGCACCGGACGCTGAGTCGTTCCCCAGGAGAAGTCGACCTCGACGCGCGGCTCGAACTCGATGCTGGCGCAGACGCACGGCGACGCAGCAACGACCGGGACGACATGCGCGAACACGTGCACCTTGCCGCAGCCGGTGCAGCGCCACGACGAGCTGCGCGCGAAGAAGCCTGCGGTCTGCGCCGGCGTCATCACGAGACCGGTCTCACCGAAGACGGCGTCGACCTCGTCGGCGGACATCGTCCCGTTCGGCGGCGGCCCTTCGAGAGAACGTCCTCGCAGCGCGAGCACCGACCGGCTCCACTGCAACACCGCCTCGCGCGCTGACTCGATTCGTCCCATGTGGTCTCCTCGCCGGCGGACGATACCCCCTGCGCTGGCAATTGGGGGGCCTCGGACGTGTACGCCCCCGTGCTCAGGGGGGCGGGAACCGGACGAGCGGCCCTTTGTAACCCGCGCGTATCCGCGCTGCTTCAATCCGGCAAAGACCCGCAGCGCCCGGTGCCGCGTGCCTACACTGCCGGCCATGACGACCGCTGCCGTTGGTCCGGCCAGCTGGAATCCCGACGCCCGGACGCTGCACCGGGTGGCGCTCGCTGCGGCGAGGCCACCGAGCCCGGCGCTGTTCGACGAGCTCGTTCGCGAGATGACCGCAAGCCTCGGCGCGTCGGCGGGCCTCGTCGCGGTCTTCACCGACGAGACGCGGGAGCGCGCGAGGACGATGGCGGCGGTCCTCGACGGCAACCCGCTGGCGCCGTTCGAGTACGCGCTTGCCGGAACGCCATGCGAGCAGGTCGTCGGCGCCGACTTCCGCCACGTCGCGCGCGGGCTGATCGAGCAATTCCAGGGCAGCAGCTTGTTCGCCGCCAAGGGGATGGACTCGTATGCGGCGTATCCGCTCTGCGACAGCCACGGCGAGCGGCTCGGGCTGCTCGCCGTGATGGATCGGGCGCCGCTCGCTGACGTCGCGCTGGCGGAAGCCGTCCTCAAGATCATCGGCAGCCGGATCGCCGCCGAGCTCGAGCGCTCGACAACCGAGGGCGTGCTGAAGGCTGCGGCGCTCGCCGTCTCGAGCGCACGCGGCGCGACCGTCTTCGCCGAGCTGGTCCGCTCGCTGGCCGAGATCCTGCACGCCGATGCCGCGTTCATCGCCCGTCCCGCGTCCGGTGATGTGCGAGCGATGGACGTGCTGGCCATGCAACTCGACGGCAACGCCGTCGACTTCGGTCGCTACGACGCCTGGCGCGGTCCCTGCGCCAGGGTGCTGAGCTCGGGCTTCCGCGTCTATCCCGATCGCCTCGGCGAGCACTTCCCTGACGAGCCGGTGCTGCGCAAGCACGGCCTCGTCGCCTACGCCGGCTACCCGCTCACCGATCTCTCGGGCCGGACGCTCGGACTCGTCTCGATCGCTTCGCGCGCGCCGCTGCGCCGCCCCGACCGCATTGAATCGGTGATGCAGGTCTTCGCGGTGCGCGCAGCGGCCGAGATCGGGCGCCTGCAATCCGACGAGACGGTTCGCAGATCAGAGGAAAGCTATCGGACGATCTTCGAGGCGATCGAAGACGGCGTCATCGTCCACGACTGGGACACCGGCGCGCTCGTAGATCTGAATCCGAAGGCGTGCGAGATGTCCGGCTTTCGCCGCGAGGACGTGATCGGCGCGCCGCTCTCGGTCTTCTGCTCGCGCGACGCACCCTACTCGGAGCCAGACGCGCTGCGCAAGCTCGATCTCGCGCGCCAGGGCCACTGTCCGCCATTCGAGTGGCGATGGCGAAAGCCCGACCGCTCGATTGCCTGGGAAGAGGTCAGGCTCAAGGCTTTCGAGATCGGCGGCGTGCCGCGCATCCTTTCGTTCAGCCGCGAAATCACCGAGAGGAAGAACGCCGAGGAGGCGCTGCGGCTGCGCGAG
>DASXIP010000308.1:0-2638 GCA_036497875.1 Caldimonas sp. | reverse complement strand
AGATCGCC
Organism: Caldimonas sp.; assembly: GCA_036497875.1. Lineage (GTDB taxonomy): Bacteria > Pseudomonadota > Gammaproteobacteria > Burkholderiales > Burkholderiaceae_C > Schlegelella_A. Next base: position 2,630 of record DASXIP010000308.1, on the reverse strand, counting down.
CGAGACGACGACCACGTCGGGGCGGACCGCATCGACGACCGCGAGCAACGGCTCGATCAGCGCCGGATCGGTACGGCCGAAGTGGAGGTCGGAGAGATGGACGATGGTGCGCATGGACGACTCACGACGATGGCGGTGCTGGCGGCGCGCCGACGACCGCGAGGCTCGCGCGGCGGAGACGGTAGCGCAGCGGCGGCGTCATGACCGTGATCTCGCCGTCGGTCGCGACGCGCAGGCGCCGGCGTCTGCTCTCGACGTCGATCTCGGCAGCGCGGATCGCATCGAAGTCGCGCGCTTGTCGAAGCTTGCCGAACAACGCCCGCAGCGCCAGTTGCACGAGGCGGAGCCGCCCCGGGCGCTGCGCGACGTAGAGGCTCAGACAACCGGAATCGAGGCGCTCGCGCTCGCCGATCGCAAAGCCCTCCATCCGGTAGACGTTGTTGCCGATGAAGACGAACGGCGTTCGCCGCACGCCATCGCGGCCGTCGACCGACAGCCGCACGTGCAGGAACGGGAAGCGACGCAGCGCGCCGATCGTCGCCCAGACGAGCGCCGGCAACTTGCCGCGGCCGAGCCGGCGTCGCTGGCGCTCGCGGTCGTGGACGATGTCCGGATACAGCCCGAGGCTCGAGTTGTTGATGAAGACGCGGCCGTTGACCTCGCCGACGTCGACCCTGCGCACCTCGCCGTGCGCGATCCGCTCGACCGCCGACTCGACCTCGAGCGGCAACTTCATGTCCTTGGCGAAGTGGTTGAGCGTGCCGAGGGGGAGCACGCCGAGGGCGATCGTGCCGCCGGCGAGTGCGGCGGCCACCGAGCTCACCGTGCCGTCGCCGCCGCCGGCGGCGATGACATCCGGCCGGCGTTCGATTGCCTCCCGCAAGGTGGCGGCGAGGTCGCCGCCGCGGCCGACGAGACGGACGTCGGCGCTCGCGCCGGCACGCTCGAAGAGCCCGGCGATGCGATCGGCAAGCGCCGCGTCATTGCCACCGCCCGAGGTCGCGTTGAGGACGACGACGACGCTGCGCATCACGGCGTCTCCGCTCCCCGTGCAGCTTCTGGCGGCGCCTCGCGCCAGAACGCGGCGAGGGCGCCGACGCAGATCGCGAGCCACGCCACGCCTTCGGCGAAGGCGGCAACGACGTCGCTCAGATAGTGGACGCCCAGATACATGCGGCTGAACGCGACGACGACGACCACGAGCGCGGCCGTGGCCAGCGCCAGTGCGCGCCAGAGTGGTCGCTGCGTGCGCGAGAACAGCCACAGGACCGCGAGGCCGTAGAAGATCGCGCTGCCGGCGACGTGTCCGCTTGGAAAGCTGTAGCTCGAGAGCGTCAGCAGCGGCTCGTCGAACACCGGGCGGGCGCGGTGGAACGCGAGCTTCATGAGCGCGTTCACCGCGAGACCGCCGCCGACGGCGACGACGACGAGCACGACGTGCCGCCATTTCCGCTCGACGGCGAGGGCGAGGGCGAGGGCGGCGGTGTAGGCGCCGACCGCGATCGTCGAGTGCAGGTTCGTCCAGACGAGCATCGCCCGCGTCAGCGTCGGCGTCGCGTGCCGGTGCAGCCATTCGGCGACCGTGGCGTCGACGGCGGTCAGCCGGTCGCTGGTGATGACGTCTTCGGCGATCGCGCCGAACAACCACGCCGCGGCGATGAGCACGAACGCACCCAGGCCGAGCCGCCAGCCGAGCTGAACGTGCGCGCGGGTCGCGCCTGGCATGCGCTCGGGGTCGGCCATCGCCGCCTCGAAGCTTCGATCGCCTTCGCGGCGTTCAGAGATCCTTGGGGATCGTGACGGCATTGCCCGACGCGTCGCGTCCGGCGGCGATGCCGATCACGCCGCAGGCGATGCGGGCGCCGGAGTTGCCGGTCGGCTGCGTCGTGTAGTCGTCGGGCGCGGCGTGGACGATCAGCGCCTTGCCGGCGATGTCGCCGGCGCCGCTACCGAGCAGCGTGCCGGTGACGCGGGCGCGAAACGTCGCCGTGCCGTTCGCGTCGGCCTTGATCGCGGGCAGGTCGCCGGCATGGTGCTCGCCGGTCGGCGGGCCGTGGGGCTTGCCATTCGGATTCAGATGGCCGCCCGAGCTCATGCCGTCGCCGCTCGAGCAATCGCCTTTCTCGTGGACGTGGAAGCCATGTTCCGAGTTCGGCGCCAGGCCGGTGATCGTGCCGCGCACGAACACCTGCGGACCTTCCTGCGAAAACCACACCGTTCCGGCAGCGCTGTTGCCGCCCGTCGGCGCCAGCGTCGCAACGACGTAGGTCGGCGCCGGCGGCGCGGCGGCCTCGCATCCGGCCACGAGCACAGCGGTGACGAGCGCGAGGATGCTTGGCAATGCGGTGCGGGATGTCATGGCGCTCGACCTCGGGACGGCGGTGCGATTCATCATAGCGGTGCGACCGGATCGGGCGATTCGGCGCGCGCTCAGTACGTCGCGCGGCCGCCCGACAGGTCGAACACCGAGCCGGTCGTGAACGAGCAGTCCTCCGACGCAATCCAGGCGACCATCGCCGCGATCTCGCCGACGTCGATGAAGCGGGCCATCGGGATCTTCGACAGCATGAAGTCGATGTGCTGCTGCGTCATCGTCGCGAACATCGCGGTCTTCGCCGCCGCCGGCGCGA
>DASXIP010000307.1:0-4621 GCA_036497875.1 Caldimonas sp. | reverse complement strand
GTCTTTTCCTCGAGGCTCGCGACCAGCGCACGCGCCGCCTGCATCGCCCGGTGGACGCGCCCGCGCAGCCGCTCGATGACAAGGCCGGTGAAGGCGAGGTAGGTGCCGAGCAGGTACATCGTCGCCGCGATCGTCAGCCGGTCACTCCAGAACGCATCGGCGGGACGGTAGCGCCAGATCCAGCACGCGTAGGCGAGATAGGCGGCGACGACGACGTGGTTGAAGTAGATCGCGCGCCGAAAGCCGTCGCCGACCTGATCGGCGACGCGCACCAGGAGCAGGCAGCCGAAGAACAGGTGCACGTGCTCGAAATGACGCAGGTTCAGCAGCCAGACGAGGATGTCGAGGTGCAGGAAGAGAAGGCCGAGGTCGAGCGCGCCGGTGCGGCCGTACCAGGCGCGCAGCGCGAGCCAGCTCACGAGCGCATAGCCGACGTTCGTCGCCAGCAGGAGCTCGAGCCCAGGCGTTGTCAACGGGATGCCGGTGCGGACGTCCTGCAGGACTGCGATGGCGCACAGGATGGCGAAGCCCACGGCGCGCACTGCGGGGAGCTGGACCGTGTTGAGGCGGCGCGCGGTCGCTACCCGCCGCCGGGCGAGCACGCCGGGATCGAGCGTGAAGCCGGCGTCGCTCTCGAGGGTCGGTCCGGGTGCGATCACCTGTACGGCAATGGTCCTGGGTGCCCCGATTGTCCGCGCCTGCCGGGCGGCGCGCACCGGGTAGGGTCTGCGGCGGTTCAGTCCGCGCGGAGGACGCGGGCGGCGACGCGCTGCAGCGACAACGCCTGTACGAGGATGCTGAAGATCACGACGCCGTAGGTCGTTGTGATGATCGTCTCGCGACCGGCGATCATCGGCAGCGAGAGCGCGAGCGCGATCGAGATGCCGCCCCGCAGGCCGCCCCAGGTCATGATCGTGATCGCCGCCTTGCGGTGCAGCCCGAGCCGCGGGGCAACGAGGATCGGAAGGCCGACGCTGATGAGCCGCGCCGCGAGGACGATCGCGATCGCGAGCACCGCCAGCACGATGTGCATCGCGGAGAAGGTCAGGATGAGCATCTCGAGGCCGATCAATCCGAACAGGAGCAGGTTGAGCAGATCGTCGAAGACCTCCCAGAACTCGAATAGGCGTCGCTGCGTCTCCGCCGACATCGCCTCGCGCTTGCCGCGACTGCCGACGATCAACCCCATCAGCACGACCGCGATCGGTGCCGAGACGTGGAGCGCCTGAGCGAGCGTATAGCCGCCCGTCGCGAGCGCCAGCGTGATCAGGATCTCGACCGGGTGGCTGTCGACCTGACGCAGCAAGAGGAAGCCGATCTGCCCGGCAGCGAGGCCGAACAGCGCACCGCCGAGGACCTCGGTGGCGAACAGCAGCGCGGCCGACCCGGCGTCGACGTGCGCCGGGCCCTGCGTCAGCTCGAGCAGGGTCAAGAAGACGACGACGCCGGTGCCGTCGTTGAACAGGCTCTCGCCCGCGATCCGCGTCTCGAGGCCCTTCGGTACGCCGACGCGGCGCAGGACGGCGAGGACGGCGACCGGATCGGTCGGCGAGATCAGCGCGCCGAACAGCATGCACGACAAGAGCGGGATCGCGAGGCCAAGCGCTGCCGTCGCGAGATAGAAGCCGGCGCCAACCAGCACCGTCGACGTCGCGACGCCGAAGGTCGCGAGGACCAGGATCAACCACTTGTCCTTCGCGATCTCGCTGGCGCTGATGTGCAGGCTGCCGGCGAAGAGCAGCAGGCCGAGGACGCCGTTCAGCAGCAGGCCCGCGAAGTCGAAGTGCGCGATTGCCTCTGCGACCTTCTTCGCAAGCGCGGGGTCGTGGTTCGCGACGACAACGGCGACCAGCGAGACGATGATGCCGATCGCGGTGATGCCGACGGCGTCGGGCAGCTTGACGAAGCGATGGTTGAGGTAGCCGAAGAAGGCCACCAGCGAGACCACCAGCCCAATGAGCTGAAAGGCGCTCACGGGGCGGTGCGTTCGTCCGGCGGGCGGGCGGCCTGCATCTAGAGAGTCTAGGGACAAGCCGTGGATCGCAGCGTGACGCCCGCCGATACCATCGGTCGGTTCGGGCCTGCGGGCAACACGCCGGCCCGGTTCGTCATCCACCCACGGGACTTCCGGAGACCTCCCATGCGCCCCCTGTCGAAAGCATTCGTCGCCGTCGTCGCCGCGACCGGCGTGGCCCTCGCCGCCCACGCGGCCGAGTTCATCAACGTCCTCACCGGCGGCACGAGCGGCGTCTACTACCCAATGGGCGTCGCCCTCAGCCAGATCTACGGCAAGGCGCTGCCCGACGCCAAGGTCTCGGTGCAGGCGACCAAGGCCTCGGCCGAAAACCTCAACCTGCTGCAAGCGGGCCGCGGCGAGGTCGCGTTCACGCTCGGCGATTCGCTCTCCGACGCCTGGAAGGGCGACGCCGAGGCGGGCTTCACGACGCCGCTGAAGAAGCTGCGCGGCATCGCTGGGATCTACCCCAACTACATCCAGATCGTCGCCAGCGCCGATTCGGGGATCAAGTCGCTCGCCGACCTGAAGGGCAAGCGCGTCTCCGTCGGCGCCCCGAAGTCGGGCACCGAGCTGAACGCGCGCGCCGTGCTGAAGGCCGCCGGCCTCACCTACAAAGACCTCGCCAAGGTCGAGTACCTGCCATTCGGCGAGTCGGTCGAGCTGATGAAGAACCGCCAGCTCGACGTCACGCTGCAGTCGGCCGGCCTCGGCGTCTCGGCGCTGCGCGACCTCGCCTCGGCGATGAAGATCGTCGTCGTCGAGATTCCGCCGGCGGTGGTCGCCAAGATCGGCGATGCGGCGTACCAGCCAGCAATGATCCCGGCCGCAACGTACGAAGGCCAGACCAACGACGTGCCGGCGATCGCGATCCAGAACTTCCTCGTCACGCACGAGGGTGTTTCCGCCGACACCGTCTACAAGCTCACCAAGTCGATGTGGGAGAACCTCCCGGCGCTGATCGCTGCCCACTCCGCTGGCAAGGCGATCAGGAAGGAGAACGCGCTCGCCGGCATGGCCGTGCCGCTCCATCCGGGCGCCGAGAAGTACTACCGAGAGATCGGACTGCTGAAGTAGGCATGCCGGGAGCCGACGCGTGAGCTCGCCGCCGCCCGCCGAGAGCCTTGCAGTCGCCGGCGGCGACGACGCACCGGCCGCCGAGTTCCACGAGCACGGTCTGCAGCGACGTCTCGGCGGCGCTGCACTCGCCGTCGTCGCCGCGGTCGCGCTCCTGTTCTCCGCCTACCAGCTGACGATCGCAGCGTTCTCGCCGCTGTCGAGCCTCATCACGCGTTCGATCCACGTCGGCTTCGTGCTGGCGCTCGTCTTCCTGATCTATCCGCTGCGAAAACGCGGCCGGCAGATGACGCGCATCCCGACGCTCGACTGGCTGCTCGCGTCGTGCGGCTTCGCGCTCGGCCTCTACCAGTGGGTGTTCGAGGCGGCGCTGATCCAGCGCGCCGGCGACCCGACGACGACCGACCTCGTCGTCGGCACGATCGTCGTCGTCCTCGTCTTCGAGGCGGCGCGTCGCGTCGTCGGCATCGCGCTGCCGATCGTCTGCGCGACGTTCCTGCTCTACGGCCTGTTCGGCCAGTATCTGCCGGGCGCGCTCGCGCACCGCCCCTACGACTATGCGCAGATCGTCGACCAGCTCGCGTTCGGCACCGAGGGCATCTACGGCATTCCGACGCTCGTCTCGGCAACCTACATCTTTCTCTTCATCCTGTTCGGCGCGTTCCTCGAGCACGCCGGGATGATCAGGCTGTTCAACGACCTCGCGCTCGGCCTCGTCGGCCACACCAAGGGCGGCCCGGCCAAGGTGGCGGTGATCTCGTCGGGGCTGATGGGAACGATCTCAGGCTCGGGCGTCGCCAACGTGCTGACCGTCGGCCAGTTCACGATTCCGCTGATGAAGCGTTTCGGCTACACATCGATTTTCGCCGGCGCCGTCGAGGCGACGTCGAGCATGGGCGGCCAGATCATGCCGCCGGTGATGGGCGCGGTCGCCTTCATCATGGCCGAGACGCTGAACGTGCCGTACGCCGACATCGTCCGCGCCGCGGTGATCCCGGCGTTCCTCTACTACTTCACTGCGTTCATGATGGTCCACCTCGAGGCGGGCCGGGCGCGCCTCAGCGGGCTGCCCAAGGACCAGTGCCCCAACCCGTGGCTGGCGCTGACCCGCAACTGGCACCTCGTGCTGCCGCTCGCCGCGCTTGTCTACATGCTCTTCCACGGCTTCACGCCGATGTTCGCCGGCATGATCGGCCTTGCGCTTACCGCGATCCTCGTCCTCGGCGCGGCGCTCGCGGCGCGCTTGTCGATGACGGCGTTTCGCTATGTCTTCTGGATCGCGGTCGGCATCGCCGCATCGTCGTTTCTCAAGTGGGGCATCGAGCCGGTGCTGGCGCTGATCGCTCTGCTCGTCGCCGCCTGCTTCTTGGTCCGTGGCGGCCGCCAGACGCTCCGGTCGCTTCGCGCCAGCCTGATCGAAGGCGCCAAGCAGGCGCTCGGCGTCGGCATCGCGTGCGCGATCGTCGGCGTGATCATCGGCGTGCTCACGCTGACCGGCGCGGCGTCGAGCTTCGCCGGCTTCATCCTCTC
>DASXIP010000306.1:0-6357 GCA_036497875.1 Caldimonas sp. | reverse complement strand
CCGCGGCCGCAGTGCCGGTCGATGCCAGCCGGCCGTTCGGCTTGTCGAAGAACGCCGCGCAGACGCTGCTCTGCATCGCCGGCGTCGCGTGCTGCGTCGCGATGTCGATGCCGCAGGTCCACATCGTCGCCTACTGCGGCGACCTCGGCTACGGCGCGGCGCGCGGCGCGCAGATGCTGTCGCTGATGCTCGCCTTCGGCGTCGTCAGCCGGCTCGTCTCGGGCGCGATCTGCGACCGCATCGGCGGCCTGCGCACGCTTCTGCTCGGCTCGGCGCTGCAGGGAACGGCGCTCCTTCTTTTCCTGCCATTCGATTCGCTCGCGTCGCTCTTCGTCGTCTCGGCGATGTTCGGCCTGTTCCAGGGCGGCATCGTGCCGTCGTACGCCATCATCGTGCGCGAGCACTTCCCGGCCGCCGAGGCGGGCGGGCGGACCGGCTCAATCCTCATGTTCACGCTGTTCGGCATGGCGCTCGGCGGCTGGATGTCCGGCAAGGTGTTCGACCTCACCGGCTCGTATCACGCGGCGTTCCTCAACGGCATCGCCTGGAACCTGCTCAACCTGAGCATTGCGCTGGTCCTGCTGCGCGGCAACCGGGCGCAGCGAAGCGCCGCGATGGCGCCGGCCTGAGACGCCCTACACTGCCGCGCGCCGACCATGTCCACGACCTCCGAGCCCGCCGGCCGCGACCTTCTCGGCGCGGCCGATCCCGCCACCGACGATCTCCTGTTCGGTGCCGCCGACGCCGGCGACGACGCAAGCCGCCTGCATTCGACCGGCATCGTGCCGAGCCAGGACTTGCGCGCGATGGTCGTGCGCAAGGAGATCTTCGCGCTCGAGCCGATCGCCGACGACCAGTTCCAGCCGGCGAGCCTCGACCTGCGCCTCGGCGCGGCCGCGTATCGCGTGCGGGCGAGCTTCCTGCCGGGCTCGGGCTCGGTCAAGGCCAAGCTCGACGAGTTCGCGATGCATGCGATGGACATCACCGCCGGCGGCGTGCTTGAGAAGGGCTGCGTCTACATCATCCCGCTGCTCGAGGGCCTCGATCTGCGCCATCGCACCTCGGCGATGGGCAACCCGAAGAGCTCGACCGGCAGGCTCGACATCTTCACCCGCCTGATCACCGACTGCGGCACGGCGTTCGACCAGGTCCGCGAGCAGTACAGCGGCATGCTCTACGCCGAGGTCTCGCCACGCACCTTCAGCGTCCTCGTCCGCAAGGGCTCGCGTCTCAGCCAGTTGCGGGTGCGGCGCGGCCGGCCGATTGCGAGCGACGGCTTCATGCGCCGCCTGCAGGAAGAGCACGGCCTCGTCCAGCCGGCCGACGCCGAGCCCGATGCCGCCGCGCGCAGCATTGAGATCGTCAACGGCGTGCCGGTCCGCGTCGATCTGCAAGGACGCCGCTCGGGCGGCGTCATTGGCTACCGCGCCAAGAGCCATGCCGGCCTGATCGACATCGACCGCGTCGGCCACTACGCCGTCGCCGACTACTGGGAGCCGGTGCATGCGCCCGAGCGCGGCGGCCTGATCCTCGACCCCGCGGAGTTCTACATCCTCGCTTCGCAGGAGGCCGTGCGCGTGCCGCCTGGCTACGCTGCCGAGATGATTGCCTACGACACGCTCGTCGGCGAGTTCCGGGTCCACTACGCCGGCTTCTTCGACCCGGGCTTCGGCCACGGCGACGCCGGCGGCGAAGGCTCGCGCGCGGTGCTGGAGGTGCGTTCGTACGAAGTGCCCTTCGTCCTCGAGCACGGCCAGCTCGTCGGCCGCCTCGCCTACGAGCGGCTGATCTCGGTGCCGCACGTCCTCTACGGCCAGGGCGCGCGCTCGTCGTACCAGGGCCAGGGCATCAAGCTCAGCAAGCATTTCAAGGCGCCATAAAGCGGCTGGCGCCGTCGCCGCCGCGACCGCAGCTCAGCGGTCGAACAGGAACGGCTGCCCGGCCTCGTACTCGCCGATGACGCTCTTGACGATGCGGGCGATGACGGGCTTCATCGCCTCCGGGCCTTCCCACGTCGTGCCGACGACGCTGCCGTCTGGGCCGAGCGCGACGACGAATCGCGTGTCGTCGCTAGACGAGGGATCGGCGTGCAGACGCCGGTTCAGCTCGGCGACGAACGCATCCGGCGCGAGCGCGACCGACGCGCGCGGCGGCCGCCGCAACAGGCGCTTCCAGTGGTCGCTGCTTGCGCTCGAGGGGCGCCGTCCAGGCACGCTGGCGGGCGTCCCGGCGACGGCGGTTGCTGGGTGTTTCGCCACGGCAAGGCAGGTCGGAGAAGTGCGGTTGGCAACGGCTGTGCCACCGCATGCGCGGACGGTCAGCGGCCCTTCTCGACCCGAACGAGCCGGGTGCGGGTGTCGACGATGGTGAAGGTGCCGTCGTCGTTGGCGGCCACGGGCAGCAGGGCATAGGCGGTGTGGTAGCGCCGCCGTCCCTCGCGGTCGACCTCCTCGACGATCGTGTAGCAAGCACCGGTAATCGAGCGCACTTCAAAGCGGCCGCCCGCGTCTTCGGAAGGAGGGGTCGAGGGGGCGTCTGCCGTCATCGTCGTCATGGGTCGGGACTGGATCGCGCGCGCGGCGCACGCCCGAGTCCCCGCTTGGCAAACTTCGTGCACCTTCGCCGCGGCGCTGTGCGGGCACGGGCATTGCCTTGCGGGGATCGGCAAGCGAGCCCCAGCCATGTCCCTGAAGAAGCACCGGTTTCCAGCGCGCTTTCGCCGTCCCGAGATCGGGACCGGCGGCGAGCTCGCGGGCGCAGCGCGGGCGGACGAGCGCTCGCCAAGGCCGGGCCGCGAGTCCGAGGACGAGCTCGCGCCGCCGGTGGAAAGTGCCGAAGCCGGCTGGCGCGCTTCTTCGTACGACCTCAAGCACGGCCTCGACGTCGTCGAGCTGCCGACGTCGCTGCCTCCCGACGTCCTCGACCGGCTGTTCAACGCGCGGCGGCGATGAGCCGGCGCCGCCGCGTCCCCGCCGCGAACGCACGGTCGCGCGGTGTCGCGGTCGGGCGATGACCATCGCCGTCGGCGCCACGACCGCCGCGACGGCCGCCGGCCGGCGGCCGCCGCGAGCCTGGCTGACGCTCGTCACGAGCTCGTTCTCGGCGTGGCTCGACGACTACGCGCCGAGCATGGGTGCGGCGCTCGCGTACTACACCGTCTTCTCGCTCGCGCCGCTGCTCCTGATCGTCGTCTCGGTCGCCGGCCTCGCATTCGGCGAGGCGGCGGTGCGCGGCGAGCTGTTCGCGCAGCTGCAGGGCTTGATGGGCCAGGATGCGGCGCAGGCGGTGCAGGGGCTCCTCGCCAGCGCCAGCAAGCCCAGCCACGGCGTCCTCGGCACGATCGTCGGCATCGCCATCGTCGTCTTCGGCGCGACGACGGTGTTCGCCGAGCTGCAGGACGACCTCGATCGCATCTGGCGCGCGCCGGCAAGGAAGAAGGGCGGCGTCTGGTCGTTGCTGCGTGCGCGCCTGCTTTCGTTCGGGATGATCCTCGGCCTCGCGTTCCTGCTGATGGTCTCGCTCGTGCTCGGCGCCGTCATCTCCGCGCTCGGCAAGTGGTGGGGGCCGATGTTCGGCGGCTGGGTCGTGCTCGCCCAGGGGGTCAACCTCGTCGTCGGCTTCGGCCTCACGACCGTCGTCTTCGCGATGATCTACAAGATGATGCCGCGCGCGCACGTGCAGTGGCACGACGTCTGGCTCGGCGCCATCGTCACCGCGCTGCTGTTCACGGTCGGCAAATTGCTGATCGGCGTGTACATCGGCAAGAGCGGCATCGCTTCGGGCTTCGGCGCCGCGGCGTCGCTCGTGATCGTCTTCCTCTGGGTCTACTACTCGGCGCAGATCTTCCTTCTCGGCGCCGAGTTCACCTGGGTCTACGCGCGCACGCTCGGCTCGATGCAGGGCGTCGCGAGCGCCGAGCAGGCTGCGGGCGAGAAAGAGATCGAAGCCGACCGGAAGGCACCGACGCGAAGCGGCTCGGGTGGCGCGGATGACGCCGCCGCCGTCGTCGCGTCCGCGGGCCCTTTCGCAGCGGCGGTCGCGGGCGTCCGCGCGCGGTCGGCCGGCGCCCGTGCGGCAGCGTCGATCGGCGACGTCGGCGCCGGCGTCGCGCTGCTGTTGGCGATACGCTTCGTCCTTCCCCGTCTGCTGCGCCGCCTCTGAAGATCGCGACCTGGAACATCAACGGCGTCAACCGTCGGCTGCCGCTCCTGCTCGAGTGGCTCGCCGAAGCACGGCCGGACGTCGTTGCCCTGCAGGAGCTGAAGGCCGCCGATGGCGAGTTCCCGCGCGCCGCGATCGAGGCCGCCGGCTACGGCGCGGCCTGGCGCGGCCAGCGGACCTGGAACGGCGTCGCCATGCTCGCGCGCGGCGCCGTGCCGGTCGTCTCGCGGCGGGAGTTGCCCGGCGATCCCGCCGACCTGCACGCGCGCTATATCGAGGCGGCGGTCGCGGGCGTTCTCGTCGCCTCGATCTACCTGCCGAACGGCAACCCGCAGCCGGGGCCGAAGTTCGATTACAAGCTCGCCTGGTTCGAGCGCCTCCTTGGCCACGCGCGCGCACTCGCCGACAGCGGCCATCCGGTCGTTCTCGCCGGCGACTACAACGTCGTGCCGACCGACGCCGACATCTACGCGACGCGATCGTGGCTGAACAACGCGCTGCTGCAGCCATCGCCGCGCGCCGCCTACCGACGCCTGCTCGAGCAAGGCTGGCTCGACGCGATCCGCGCCCTTTATCCCGACGAGCGCATTTACACCTTCTGGGACTACCTGCGCAACGGCTGGCCGCGCGACGCGGGCCTGCGCATCGACCACCTGCTGCTGAGCGAGAGCATCCAGCCGCGCCTCGTCGCTGCCGGCGTCGACAAGCACGTGCGCGGCCGCGACAACGCGAGCGACCACGCGCCGGCCTGGATCGAGCTCGATTGACGCCGCCGGTCGGCGCGATCGCTCGTCAGCGCCGCCGCGCGGCGCTCACATCACGGCGCCGAGCGACCATGGCACGAACTCGTTCTGGCCGTAGCCGTGCAGCTCGCTCTTGGTCTTCTTGCCCGACGCGGTCTCGAGCATCAGGCGAAAGATCCGCTCGCCCATTTCGTCGATCCCGATCGTGCCGTCGACGACGTCGCCGCAGTTGATGTCGATGTCGTCTTCCTGCTGCTGCCAGAGCGCGCTGTTGGTCGAGAGCTTGAGCGACGGCGCCGGCGCGCAGCCGTACGCCGAGCCGCGGCCGGTGGTGAAGCAGATCAGGTTGGCGCCGCCGGCGACCTGGCCGGTCGCCGACACTGGGTCGTAGCCCGGCGTGTCCATGAACACCAGGCCGTTCGCGGTGACCGGCTGGGCGTACTCGACGACGTCGACCAGGTTGGTCGTGCCGCTCTTGGCGATCGCGCCGAGGCTTTTCTCGAGGATCGTCGTCAGCCCGCCGGCATTGTTGCCCGCCGACGGGTTGTTGTCCATCTCGGCGTCGTTGCGCGCGCAGTAGCGCTCCCACCAGCGGATGCGCGCGACCAGCTTGTCGGCGACCTCCTTCGACACTGCGCGGCGCGTCAGCAGGTGTTCGCCGCCGTAGATCTCGGGTGTCTCGGAGAGGATCGCGGTGCCGCGATGACGCACCAGGCGATCGACCGCCGCGCCGAGCGATGGATTGGCGCTGATCCCGGAGTAGCCGTCGGAGCCGCCGCACTGTAGGCCGACCATGATGTGGCTTGCCGGCACCGGGCGGCGCGTCACGCGGTCGGCTTCCTCGAGCAGCCATTCGACGAGCTCGATGCCGTGCGCGACGGTCTTCTTCGTGCCGCCGGTCTCCTGGATGTTGAACGCGTGCAGCGCCGGCCCGCCGTCGGCGCCGCCGAGCCGCTCCTGCTCCATCAGGCCGCTGATCTGGTTGGTTTCGCAGCCGAGGCCGACGACCATCACCGAGGCGAAGTTGGCGTGTCGCGCGTAGCCGCCAAGCGTGCGGCGCAGCACCTGCAGCGGCTCGCCGGCGCTGTCGGTCGCGCAGCCGCCGCCGTGGGTCAATGCGACAACGCCGTCGACGTTGGGGAAGCGAGCGAGTGCGCCGGGATGGATGTCGCGCCGGAAGTGGTCGGCGATCGCGCGCGCGACCGTCGCCGAGCAATTCACCGACGTCAGGATGCCGATGTAGTTGCGCGTCGCGATGCGGCCGTCGGCGCGGACGATGCCGTCGAACGTGGCCGGCGCCGCGGCGTACTCAGTGGGCCGCGCGCCGCTCGCCGCGGCGTAGTCGCGCGCGAAGTTCGAGAACTCGAGGTTGTGCGTGTGCACGTGCTGGCCGGGTGCGATCGCCTGCTTCGCGCTGCCGATGATCTGGTCGTAGCGGCGCACCGAGCTGCCG
>DASXIP010000305.1:0-3440 GCA_036497875.1 Caldimonas sp. | reverse complement strand
ATCGTCGCGCTGCACAGCGGGCTGACGCCGGCACAGAGATTGCGCAGTTGGCTGGCGGCGCAGCTCGGGCTGGCCGATCTCGTCCTCGGCACGCGGCTGGCGGTGTTCGCGCCGCTCGCGCGACTGGGGCTGATCGTCGTCGACGAGGAACACGACGCGTCGTACAAGCAGCAGGAAGGCGCGCGCTATTCGGCGCGCGACCTCGCGGTCTGGCGCGGTCGCCACGAAGGCGTGCTGGTGCTGCTCGGCTCGGCGACACCGTCGCTCGAAAGCTGGCAGCACGCCGGGACGAACCGCTACGCGCGGCTGACGGTCGCCGAGCGGATCGGCGGCGCCGCGTGGCCGACGGTGCGCCTCGTCGACATGGCGAAGCTGCCGCGACCGACCACCGGGCTCGCTGCGTCCGCTCCGGCACCCGGACTCGCGCCGCAACTCGTCGCCGCCCTGCGGGCGCGCGTCGGCACTGGCGTCCAGAGCCTAGTCTTCCTCAACCGCCGCGGCTACGCGCCGGTTCTGCAGTGCGGCGATTGCGGCTGGCTGAGCGGCTGCCCGCACTGCAGCGCCTGGCGCGTCTTCCACAAGCAGGATCGCACGTTGCGCTGCCACCATTGCGGCCTCACCGAGCCGGTGCCTCGCAAGTGCCCCGATTGCGGCAATCCCGACATCGCGCCCGTGGGCCGCGGCACCGAGCGGCTAGAAGAGCAGCTCGCCGCGCTGCTGCCCGGCGCCCGCATCGCCCGCATCGACGCCGACAGCACGCGCAGGAGAGGCGCGCTCGAGGCGACGCTCGGCGCCGTCCATGCCGGCGACGTCGACGTCCTGGTCGGCACGCAGATGGTCGCCAAGGGACACGACTTTCGCCGCATCGGCCTCGTTGCCGCCGTCAATCCCGATACCTCGCTCTTCAGCAGCGACTTTCGCGCTCCCGAGCGTCTATTCGCGCTGCTGATGCAGGCAGCGGGCCGCGCCGGCCGCGACGCCGCGCACGGCACCGCGAGCGAGATGTGGGTGCAGACCTGGCACCCGGCACACCCGCTCTACCAGGCGCTTTGTCGCCACGACTACCCGGCGTTCGCTGCCAGCCAGCTGCACGAGCGCGAGAGCGCCGGCCTGCCGCCGTTCTCGCACCTCGCCGTGCTCCGCGCCGAGGCGAAGACCGTTGACGCGGCGCGTGCCTTTCTCGAGGCCGCGGCAGCGGCGGCACAGACGCTCGCCGAGGTCGACGGCGTCATGGTCTACGCGCCGGTGCCGCTCGACCTTGCCCGCGTTGCCGACGTCGAGCGGATGCAGATGCTGGTCGAGTCGGCGTCGCGGCGACAGCTGCAGGCGATGCTGCACGCCTGGTTGCCGCATCTGGACACATTGCACTCGGCACGAGGCGACGCGAGAAGACGGGTCCTGCGCTGGGCGATCGACGTCGACCCGTCGACGATCTGAGCCGCGGGTCTCAGCGCGCGCCGCGAATGCCGGCAACGTCGGCGAGCAGCAGCGTCGCCCGCACCAGCTCCTCGACCGCTTCGGCGAGATCGGCCGGCGACGCCAGCGTCTCGATCTCGGCGCGCAGCGCGTCGACGTCTTCGAGCGTGTCGGTGCCGACGTGGCGATAGAGGAGCGCGAGCGGAGCGGTGAGCCCCGCGTCGTCACTACCGAGCAAGGCGGGAAACGTCTCGAGCGCGGCGGTGCAGCCGGCGACCCACGGCAGGACCGCTTCGACGCCAGCGCCTTCGTCGCGGTCGTCGGCGTCGTCGCCGGGGTCGTCGCCGTCGTCCTCGTCGAGGTCGATCGAGTCGTCGCCGGCGAGGTCGGCGTCGCCCTCGAAGATCCAGGGATCGAACCAAGTGCGTCGCTCGATTGCCCGCCGCAACTCGTCAGCGCGCCGGCGCACGAGCGCATGGATCCGCCGCGCGTCGAAACCGGCCGGCAACGGCCGGGCGTCGACGTCGGTGACGAACGGCAGCCAGCGCGCCGGAGCGACCGGCTCGGGCTGGATGAGGACGCCACACAGGAAGCCGTCGAGCGCGCAGACGTCGAGCGGCTCGAGCGGCGCCGGCACCGCGTCGAGGAGCGCCTGCAACTCGGCGATCTCGCGTTCGCCGAGCAGTGCCGGCGCAGTGCTGGCACCGCGCGCAGGCCCCGGCCGCGAACGCTTTGTCGCCATCACGTCACCACAGGACGAGCTGCGTGCAGCGAAAGAGAGCGAGCCGGCGGCCGTCGGCAGCGGCGACGACAGACGACCAGACGTGCGTCGTCCGGCCGAGATGCTCGGCACGGCACTCGGTGCGGATCGTTCCGTTGCGCACCGTGCCCAGGAAATTCGTCTTCAGCTCGATCGTCGTGAAGTTCTTCGCCCCATCGGGCAAGTGGGCGATGCTGGCGTAGCCGGCGGCGGTGTCGGCGAGCAGGAGCACGCTCGCGGCGTGCAGGAAGCCGTTCGGCGCCATCATCCATGGCTGCAACGCGACCTCGGCGTCGAGCGCGCCCTCGGCGATGCGGGTGACGACGAGGCCGAAGCGGCCCGGCAGACAGTCCGCCTGGTGCTGGTGGAAGCTCTCGATCGTGACGTCGGCTCGCAGCATGGGGTCCTCGCGCGGCAACGATTCGACCGCAGCATAGCAACGCGGGGGCCCGGTCTGCGACCCCGGATCGCTTGACGGATACTAGGCCGCATGACCCCGCAGCGCGAGGACTCGGCACGCTTGGAAAAGCTGCTCGGCGACCTGTACGCCGAGCGCGCGCCGCGCGACGAAACGCACTCGGCGGTATCCGACGTCATCCTCTCGCGCCTGCAATGCGCGCGCGTCAGCATGTGGAAGTTCGCCGGCGCCGACGATGACATGACGCTGCTCTGCTTCGCGTCAAAGACCGCTGACGGCGTCCTCGACACGTCGGACCGGCGCCTGCAACGCGACGAGTTCATCGACTACTTCAACGGCCTCGTCGGCACCGCCACCTACATGAGCGTCGACGCGATGAACGATCCGGCGCTGCAGCCGATGCGCGGGAGCTACCTCGTCGCCAACAATGTCGTCTCGATGCTCGACGCCGCCTTCGTCCTCAACAGCCGCACCTACGGCATGGTGTGCTGCGAGGAACCGTACCGGCGCGAGTGGCGGCCGGGCGACGTCGTCTCGCTGCGCGCGATCGTCAACAAGCTGGCGCTGCTGATGTGGAACGCGCCCGACTCGGTGCTGCTGAAGAATCCATCGCTGCCCCTGCACGTGCTGCCGGCCGATCCCGAAAAGCCGCCGCACGACCCGCGGCGCCGCTGATCTGTCCATCCGACTGGAGGTTTGCCCATGGGCGCCAACGAGCAATTCACGAGCACGGCCGAGATCGGCCACTACATCGGCGGCCGGCGTGTCGCCGGCACCAGCGGGCGCAGCCAGCCGGTGACGAATCCGGCGACAGGCGCGGTCGCGCGTCGCGTCGCGCTCGCCTCG
>DASXIP010000304.1:0-5391 GCA_036497875.1 Caldimonas sp. | reverse complement strand
CAGGAACAGCATGTCGTTGATGATCGAGCGCAGTCGCTCCATCTCCTCGAGGTTGGACTGCAGGGCTTCCTGGAACTGGGCGGCGCTGCGCGGACGCGAGAGCGCGACCTGGGTGCCACCGATGATGTTGGCGAGCGGCGTTCGCAGCTCGTGCGCGACGTCGGCATTTAACGCCTCGAGCCGCTGGTAGGTCGCCTCGAGGCGATCGAGCGCGCCGTTGAAGGCCGTCGTCAGGTCGAACAACTCGACCGGCAGATCTGCCGCCGACAGCCGCTGCGACAGCGTCTTGGGCTGCAACGCCCGCGCCTCGCGGGAAAGGCGCACGAGTGGCCGCAGGCCGACCCGCGCGATCCAGGTGCCGGACAGCATCACGAGCAGCACGGCACCGAGCGAGAGGAGGGTCAGTGCGCTCAGGTAGTTGCGCAGCGTATGGGCGAAGGGCGCCGAGTCGATGCCGACGACGAGTCGCACCGAGGGGCGGTCCTGGAGCGGCTCGATGTCGCGCGAGAGCGTGCGCAGCGGCCAGCTTTGCCCGGGAATGACGATGCTGCCGGTGCCGTCGCCGCCGCGGCGCATCTGCTCGATCTCGGTGAGGCCCTTGCCGTACTGGAAGCGCGGGTCGTCGCTCAGGACCCAGAAGCGCAAGCTCCCGTTGGCCGGCGTCAAGGTGTCCATCTTGGCCTGGACGCGAGCCCAGCGTTCGGTCGTTCCGACACGCTCGATCGAGTACTGCATGTTCTGCACCTGGGCGTGCAGCTCGTCGTCCTCGTAGCGCATCAGCTCGCGCTCGAGAACCACGTAGAGGGCGGCGCCGATGAGGACGAAGGTGGCGAGCGCGCCGAGCGCGAACATGATCACCAGGCGCGCCGTGATCGAGCGTCGCATCACGCGGCCGCCTCCTCGTCGCGCCATTCCATGACATAGCCCATGCCGCGCACCGTGTGCAGCAGCCGTGGCGCGAAGCTGCCGTCGATCTTGGCGCGCAGGCGCTTGATCGCGACCTCGACGACGTTGGTGTTGCTGTCGAAGTTCATGTCCCAGACGAGCTCGGCGATCGCCGTCTTCGAGAGGATCTCGCCCTGGCGCCGCGCCAGCACGGCGAGCAGCGCGAACTCTTTGGCCGTCAGGTCGATGCGCGTGCCGCTGCGCCAGGCCTTGCGCGCGATCAGGTCGACCTGCAGGTTGGCGATCCTGAGTTGCGAAGGCTCCTGGCTGCGTCCGCGCCGGGCCAGCGCCTGCAAGCGCGCGAGCAGCTCGAGGAAGGAAAACGGCTTGACGAGATAGTCGTCGGCGCCGTCCTGCAGGCCGCGCACGCGATCTTCGATCCGGTCGCGGGCGGTCAGCATGATGACCGGCGTCTGCTTGACGACGCGCAGCGCACGCAGCACCGAGAACCCGTCGATGCCGGGCAGCATCGCATCGAGGACGATCACGTCGTAGTCGTGGACGAGCGACAGGTGCTGCCCGTCGATGCCGTTGTAGGCGACGTCGACGGCGCAGCCCTGCTCGCTCAAGCCCTTTTGCAGGTACTCGGCCGTCTTCATCTCGTCTTCGACGATCAACAGCTTCATCGGCAAGGTGGTCCGCGCATCGCGCAGCCCCGCTTCCATCGCGTTCACGGCCTCGCTCCGTCCGCTGCCTTCGCAGGCGGCACCGCCGCCGCACCGGCTTGCGCCGTCTTGCGTGCAAGGCGTGCCTTTTTGCGCTCGACGTACCAGTAGTGGGCCCGGTCGAGGTAGAGATATACCACCGGAGTCGTGAACAGGGTCAAGGCCTGCGAGAGGACGAGGCCGCCGACCATCGCGTAGCCGAGCGGCCGGCGCAGCTCCGAGCCGGCGCCATGCCCGAGCATCAGCGGCAGGCCGCTGAGCAGCGCGCACATCGTCGTCATCATGATCGGGCGAAAGCGCAACAGGCAGGCCTGGTAGATCGCCTCCTGCGGCTTCATGCCCTGATCGCGTTCGGCAGTGAGCGCGAAGTCGACCATCATGATGCCGTTCTTCTTGACGATGCCGATCAGGAGAATGATCCCGATCAGCGCGATCACGGTCAGGTCGTAGCCGCCCGCCATCAGGATCAGCAGCGCCCCGACCCCGGCCGAAGGCAGCGTCGAGAGAATCGTCAGCGGGTGGATGTAGCTCTCGTAGAGCAGGCCGAGGACGATGTAGACGGCAATGAGCGCTGCCGCGATGAGATAAGGCTCCGACTTCAGCGAGTCGCCGAACGCCTTCGCCGTGCCCTGGAACGAGCCGGTCAGCGCCTGCGGCAAGCCCATCTGCGCCTGCGCCTTGTTGATGGCGGCGACCGCCTCGCCGAGAGCGACGCCGGGGGCCAGGTTGAACGACAGGGTGACGGCGGGGAACTGGCTCTGGTGGCTGATCGTCAGGTAGGCGGTCCGCGTCGTGTCGACCTTGACCAGGGTCGACAGCGGCACCTGCTGGTTGGTGATCGGCGAGGTGATGTAGATCTTGCTGAAGAGCGCCGGATCGGACTGCAGCGCGGGCGTCACCTCGAGGACGACGTGATAGCTGTTGATCTGGGTGAAGTACTGGCTCACCTGGCGCTGGCCGATCGCGTCGTAGATCGTCGCGTCGATCGTTGCCGGCGAGATGCCGAGGCTCGCGGCCCGGTCGCGATCGATCGTCAGCGAGGCCGTATTGGCCGCGTTCTGGATGTCGGAGGCGACGTCGGTGAGCTGCGGCATTTCGCTCATGCGGGCGAGCAGCCTGGGCGCCCACTCGTTCAGCTCGTCGAGGTTGGCGTCGGTGATCGTGTACTGGAACTGCGTCCGCGCCAGCCTGCCGCCGACGTTGATGTCCTGGCCGGCCTGCATCAGCAGCGATGCGCCCTGGACCTGGGCGAGCTTCGGGCGCAGGCGCGCGATCACCTGGTCGGCGCTCAGCGTCCGCCCCTCGTCCTTCGGCCGCAGGGCGATGAAGAAGAAGCCCGCGTTGAACTGCGACGAGTTGCCGAACATCGCCACGCCAGTGACGTCGGGATCCTGGCGGACGACGTCGGCCAGCGCGACCATGCGCCGGTTCATCGCCTCGAACGACGAGTCCTGCGCTGCCTGCGCCGAGCCGAAGATGAAGCCGGTGTCCTGCTGCGGGAAGAACCCTTTCGGGATGACGATGAAGAGAGCGACCGTCGAGGCCAGCGTCAGGAGGAAGACGCACAGGGTCAGGAACTGGTGCCGCAGGACGACGTGGAGGCCGCGCTTGTAGCCGCCCAGCATGGCGTCGAAACCGCGCTCGAAGAGCTGGTAGAGCCGGCCGTGCGACTCGCCGTGCTCGTTCTTCAGGAAGCGCGAGCACAACATCGGCGTCAAGGTCAGCGAGATCATCACCGAGACCACGATCGTCAAGGTCACCGTGATCGCGAACTCGCGGAACAGCCGGCCGACGATGCCGCCCATCAGCAGCAAAGGAATGAACACGGCGACCAGCGATACCGAGATCGAGATGATCGTGAAGCCGATCTCGCCCGCGCCCTGGAGCGCCGCCTCCATCGGCGCCATTCCGTCCTCGACGTGGCGATAGATGTTCTCGAGCATGACGATGGCGTCGTCGACGACGAAGCCGACCGAGATCGTCAACGCCATCAGCGACAGGTTGTCGAGGCTGAAGCCGACCACGTACATGACCGCGGCGGTACCGGTCAGCGCCAGCGGCACGGTGACGCTCGGGATCAGCGTCGCCGGCACGCTGCGCAGGAAGACGAAGATGACGAGGACGACGAGGGCGATCGTCAGCATCAGCGTGTGCTCGACGTCGCGCACCGAGGCGCGGATCGTCTGCGTCCGGTCGACCAGGATCTGCACGTTGACAGTCGGTGGGATCGAGGCCTGCAGGCGCGGCAGCGCGGCCTTGATCGCGTCAACCGTCTCGATGACGTTGGCGCCGGCCTCCTTGGTGATGACGAGGATGATGCCGCGACCGTTGTCGATGCCGCTGTCCGGCGCGGCGGCGCCGGCATAGGCCCAGGCGGCGGCCTTGGTGTCCTCCGACGCGTCGACGGCGACACCGACGTCGCGGACGCGGATCGGCGCGCCGTGCCGGTAGGCGAGGATCGCGTCGTTCCACGGCGCCGCCTTGTCGAGCTGGTCGTTGGTGTAGACCGTGAAGCTTTGCGTCGCGCCGTCGACCGTCCCTTTTGGCTGGTTGACCGAGATCGTCGTGACGGCGTTGCGCACGTCCTCGAGGCTCAGGCCGAGCGCGGCGATCTTGGTCGGGTCGATCTGGATCCGGACCGCAGGCTTTTGCGCGCCGCCGATCCGGACCTGGCCGACTCCGGAGATCTGCGAGATCTGCTGCGCCAGGATGTTGTCGGCGTAGTCGTTGACCTGGATCAGCGGCAGCGTCTTCGACTGCACCGTCAGCAGCATGATCGGCGCGTCGGCCGGGTTGGTCTTGCGATAGGTCGGCGGCCCGGGCAGGTTCGGCGGCAGTTGGCCGGTCGCGGCGTTGATCGCCGCCTGGACATCGAGCGCAGCCGCGTCGATCGAGCGGTTCAGCTCGAACTGCAGCGTGATCTGGGTCGAGCCGATTGCGTTGGTCGACGTCATCTGCGAAAGACCGGCGATCAGCGAGAACTGGCGCTCGAGCGGCTGCGCCACATTCGAAGCCATCGTTTCCGGACTGGCGCCGGGAAGGTTGGCCGACACCTGGATGGTCGGGAAGTCGACCTGCGGCAGCGGTGCCACCGGCAGCAGCGGAAACACGGCGACGCCGACCAGGAGCAGCGCCAGCGCCAGCAGCGTCGTGCCGATCGGACGCGCGATGAAGGCGGCAGAGACGTTCATCGCGCGCTCCGGTCGGCGGTCGCGAGCGGGCTCGCCGACTCGCTGCCGGTCGCTGCCGCGGATCCCGACGCGAGCGGGCTGAGCGTGCCGGTACTCCTGCCAGGCCGCGAGGCGGCGCTTGCCGCACCGGCGGCCGCGCGCGCCGATTCGACGACGGCGACACCCGGCCGCAGCTGGTATTGGCCGTCGACGACGACGCGCTGCCCGGCGGCGAGCCCGCTCTCGATCACGGCGACACCATCCTCGATCGGGCCGACGCGTACCGGCCGATTCGTCGCCTTGTTGTCGGCGTCGATCAGCCACACGTAGGTGCCGTCCTGGCTGCGTTGCACCGCCGCCGCGGGCACCGTCAGCGCGTGCGGCTCGTGGCGCAGGACGAGCCTGACGTTGACGTACTGGCCCGGCCAGAGCGCATGGCCCGGGTTGGCGAAGCTGCCCTTGAGCTGGACTGTTCCGGTCGTCGTGTCGATCTGGTTGTTGAGGAGGATCAGCCGGCCGTCGCCGAGCTTGTCCGTGCCGTCGCGCGGATAGGCGATCACCTGCAGCGGCTCGGCGCTGGCGTGCAGCGCATGGTTGATGTCCTGGAAGGC
>DASXIP010000303.1:0-1979 GCA_036497875.1 Caldimonas sp. | reverse complement strand
CCACGAGAGCGGGCTCGTGCCGATGATCTCCGTGACACGGTAGATGCCGGATTTGGCTGCCTTCTTTGCCATGTCTTGCTCCTTGAATGAGGCGAAGGAGATGTCCTCGACCTCCGCGAGGAATCATAGGCCTGTTGCCGCGAAAGCCCATGCGGTGATTCTTCGCGGTACGCGGCGGTGCCGTCGGCGAGATCGCCGGCGCGCGGTGTAGCCTCGTGGCAAGCGAAGGGGCATTCATGCACGAGGAGTTGGAGATGTTGTCGGAGCTCGGCATCACGTTGCCGAGCCCGGCCTACATCGTGGGCGCCATCGTCTTCGGCATCGTCGGCCTGGTGGCGTACATCCATGGCCGCCGCGTCAGTCGGCCGCGCACGCGCTGGCTCGGCCTTGCGCTGATGCTCTATCCGTACGTCGTCTGGAACACGGCGATGCTCTACCTCGTCGGCGTCGGCCTCTGCGTCGCCGTCTGGTTCGATTTGCGTTGACGGCCGAGGGCCGAGGCCCTCAGGTGTTGGGAACGATCGGCGACTCTTCGCTGGCGTCGATCACCTCCGGCAGCACGGCGTCGCGCAACGGCAGCGGCGTGCCGAGCCAGAGCGCGTGCGTGAGGTGGTCGGCACGCGGCGCCAGGGTGTTGGGATGGACCAGCACGCTCAGTCCCCGGCGATGCAGCGCGAGCCACGGCACCAACGCGGCGAAGACGCGCGGCTCGAACGCGACCTGATACATCGCCGCCGTGTGCGGGCCGACGGGAACCTCGTGCCAGCGGCCGAGCTGGACCTCGAAGCGCTCCACGATGCCGGCCCGCACCTGCTCAGCCTCGGGCCGCGTCGCTACCGGATCGAAGTAGACGTGCGCGTGCCAGCTGAGGATGGCGCGCTCGGGAACGGTCGACATCCGCGGATGCTACGGCGCGACGAGCGGCAAGCGGATCTCGAACTCGCTGCCCTTGCCGATGCCTTCGCTGCGGGCCTGGATCGAGCCGCCATGGAGCTCGACCAGCCCCCTCGCGAGCGACAGGCCGATCCCCTGGCCGCCCTGCGACCGGATCCGCGCCGTTTCCACTTGGCCGAACATCTCGAAGATCTGCGCGATGTGCTCTTCGGCGATGCCGATTCCGGTGTCCTTCACCTTCACGACCACCCGATCGGCGTCGCGCGATGCCGTCACCGCGATGCGGCCGCTCGCCGGCGTGTACTTGGCCGAGTTGATCAGCACGTTCGAGAAGACTTGCGCCAGCCGCGTCAGGTCGCCTTCGAGTTGGAGCGTCTCCGGCGGCAGCTCGACGCGCAGCTCGTGGCCGCCGGCGTCGATCAGCGGCTGCGCGATCTCGATCGCCTGCTCGATCACAGTGGCGAGATCGAGCCGCCGCATCCGCAACGTCAATTGCCCGCGCGTCAGGCGCGAGACGTCGAGCAAGTCGTCGAGCAAGTGCGACATCTGGTCGGTCTGGCGGCCGATGACGTCGTGGCACCAGGCGGCCCTGGGATCACCCGGCGGCAGCTGGCGCAGCGCGTTGACGGCGTTGCGGATCGGCGCCAGCGGGTTGCGCAACTCGTGCGACAGCGTCGCGATGAAGTCGTCCTTTTCGCGATCGGCGTCGCGCAGAACCTGCTCGGCCTTCTTGCGCTCGCTGATGTCCATGACGACGCCGAAGGTACGCACCGGCCGGCCGTTCTCGTCGTATTCGGCCTGGCCGCGATAGCCGATCCAGATCTGGCTGCCGTCGGCACGCCTGATCCTGAACTCGTCGAAGAACGGCCGGTGCTGCTCGATCGCTTCGCGGCGCCGCTTCGCGAATCCCGGGCGGTCCTCGGGATGCAGGAGGTCGATCACGTTCTCGCGCGTCAGCGCGAACGCCTTGCTGTCGACGCCGAACAGCTCGTACGTCTCCGGCGACCACCACAGCACGTCGGCGGCGATGTCGAGCTCGTAGGCGCCCATCTGGCCCGCGCTCAGCGCCAGGCGGAGCCGCTCGC
>DASXIP010000302.1:0-2340 GCA_036497875.1 Caldimonas sp. | reverse complement strand
GATCTACAAGAGCGTGCTCGAGAAGTAGCGTCGCGGCGACTATCTCGGCAAGACCGTGCAGGTGATCCCGCACGTCACCAACGAGATCCAGGAGTTCGTCCGCCGCGGCGCCAATCCCGACGCCGGCGCCGAGATGGATGTCGCGATCGTCGAGGTCGGCGGCACGGTCGGCGACATCGAGTCGCTGCCGTTCCTCGAAGCGGTGCGCCAGATGAGCCTGAAGATGGGCCCGGGCAGCTGCGCCTTCCTGCACCTCACGCTGGTGCCGTGGATCCCTGCCGCCGGCGAGCTGAAGACCAAGCCGACCCAGCACAGCGTGCAGAAGCTGCGCGAAATCGGCATCATGCCCGACGCCCTGCTCTGCCGCGCCGACCGGCCGATTCCCGACGAGGAGCGCGCCAAGATCTCGCTGTTCGCCAACGTGCACGAGTTTGGCGTCATCTCGGTGTGGGATGTCGACACGATCTACAAGGTGCCGCGCATGCTGCACGCGCAGGGGCTCGACGAGCTGATCTGCGCCAAGCTCCAGCTGCACACCAAGCCGGCCAACCTGTCGCGTTGGGACAAGCTGGTCGACGAGGTCGAGCATCCCCAGCACGAGGTGACGATCGCGATGTGCGGCAAGTACGTCGAGCTCTCCGACTCATACAAGTCGCTCAACGAGGCGCTGCGCCACGCCGGCATCCACAACCACGCGCGGGTCCGGATCGAATACGTCGATTCGGAGGACCTGACGCCGACCAATGTCGCCAACCTCGGCCGCTACGATGCGATCCTCGTCCCCGGAGGCTTCGGCAAGCGAGGCGTCGAGGGCAAGATCCTCGCCGTCCAGTACGCACGCGAAAAGAAGATCCCGTACCTCGGCATCTGCCTCGGCATGCAGGTCGCGACGATCGAGTACGCGCGCCACAAGGCCGGCCTCGCGAACGCCAACAGTACCGAGTTCGAGGCCCAGACCGAGCATCCGGTGATCGCCCTGATCGACGAGTGGGAAGATCGCGACGGCAGCATCCAGAAGCGTTCCGCGCAGTCCGACCTTGGCGGCACGATGCGGCTCGGCGCGCAGAGCTCCGACGTCAAGGCGGGAACGCTCGCCCACGAGATCTACGGCAACGTGCTGACCGAGCGGCACCGCCACCGCTATGAGGCGAACGAGAAGTATCTCGACCGCCTCACCGACGCCGGCCTCGTCGTCTCGGCAATCACCCAGCGCGAGAAGCTCACCGAGGTGATCGAGCTGCCGACGAGCGTTCATCCATGGTTCGTCGGCGTCCAGTTTCACCCCGAGTTCAAGTCGACGCCGTGGGGTGGCCATCCGCTCTTCAAGTCGTTCATCCGCGCCGCCCTCGCGCATCAGGCCGAGCGGGCCGAAAAGGTGGCGGCCTAGATGGCATCCGCCGCACCATGAAGCTCTGCGGCTTCGACGCCGGTCTCGAGTTCCCGCTGTTCCTGATCGCCGGCCCGTGCGTCGTCGAGTCGGAGCAGTTGCAGATGGACGTTGCCGGGCAGCTGAAGGAAACGGCGGCCGCGCTCGGCATTCCCTTCATCTTCAAGTCGAGCTACGACAAGGCGAACCGCTCGAGCGGGACGTCGTTTCGCGGGCCCGGCATGGACAATGGCCTCGAGATCCTCGCCAAGGTCAAGCGCGAGCTCAGGGTACCGGTGCTGACCGACGTCCACAGCGAGGACGAGATCGGCGCCGTCGCAGCGGTCGTCGACGTCCTGCAGACGCCGGCGTTCCTCTGTCGCCAGACCGACTTCATCCGCGCCGTCGCCCGGAGCGGCAAGCCCGTCAACATCAAGAAGGGCCAGTTCCTCGCCCCGCACGACATGACGAACGTGCTCGACAAGGCGCGCGCCGCGGCGCGCGAGGCGGGCCTCGTCGAGGACAACTTCCTCGCCTGCGAGCGCGGCGCGAGCTTCGGCTACAACAACCTCGTGTCCGATATGAGGAGCCTCGCGATCCTGCGCGAGACCAAAGCGCCGGTCGTGTTCGACGCAACCCACTCGGTGCAGCTTCCCGGCGGCCAGGGCACTACGTCGGGCGGGCAGCGCGAGTTCGTTCCGGTGCTTGCGCGCGCGGCGGTCGCGGTCGGCGTCGCCGGCATCTTCATGGAGACGCATCCGAACCCCGCCGAGGCGCTCTCCGACGGCCCGAACGCGGTGCCTCTCAAGCACATGCGCGCGCTTCTCGAGCAACTCGCCGAGCTCGACCGCACCGTCAAGGCGCGGCCGCTGCTCGAACGATCGTTCTCGGCGTGAGCGAACACCGCCAACCCAAGACCCAAGGACAAGAATGAGCGCCATCGTCGACATCGTCGGCCGCGAGATCCTCGACAG
>DASXIP010000301.1:0-2333 GCA_036497875.1 Caldimonas sp. | reverse complement strand
GTCGGGTTGTGCGATCGCCCGTAGTCGTAGCCCTTGTGCACGCCGGGGCTGCTCTGCACGTACGTGGACGTCGCGTAGATCGGCGGCATGATCGCGCCGGTCGTCGGGTCGGGCGACTGGCCGGCGTGGATCACGCGGGTCGCGAAGCGCTGCCGGTTCGTCGCCGCGAAGGCGCCTTCGTCTCGTTTCATGGCCGGGCCTTTCGAAGATGGTTGAGGAGGTCGAAGCGGGTGATGAGCCCGTGGAAGCCGGAGTCGTCGGCGATGATCGCGACCAGCCCCTTGTCGAGCACTGCGCGCAGGGCCGGCAGGCCGGCCGCTGGCGGCAGCGTCTGCAAGGCGGTGCTCATCGCCGTGCGCACCGCGTCTTCGTAGCGCGACGGATCGTCCTGCACGTGGAGCAGCAGGTCGGATTCGTCGACGACGCCGACCAGGCGCGCGCCGTCGAGCACCGGCAGCTGCTGCAGGTCGGCCGAGCGCATCCGCCGGAACGCGGTGAGCAGTGAGTCTTGCGGGCCGACGCCGACGACGCCGCCTTCCTCGGCCCGGCGGGCGATCAGGTCGCGCAGATCGCCGTAGCGCCGCTGCCGAAGGAGCCCCTCGTCGATCATCCAGGCGTCGTTGTAGACCTTGCTGAGGTAGCGCGTACCGGTGTCGCAGACGAAGCTGACGACGCGCTTGGGCTCGGTCTGCGCGCGGCAGAAGCGCAGCGCCGCGGCGAGCAGGGTGCCCGTCGACGAACCGGCGAGCAGGCCCTCGGCCTTCAGCAGCTCGCGCGCCGTCGCGAAGCTCTCCTCGTCGGCAATCGAATACGCGTGCCGGATCGCCGAGAGGTCGGCGATCGGCGGCACGAAGTCCTCGCCGATGCCTTCGACCGCCCACGATCCGGCCGCGCCATGCGTGCCGGTGACGACCAGGTCGCGCAGGATCGAGCCGGCCGGATCGGCGAGAACGAACTCGAGCTCGGGCCGCGCGCGGCGGAAGAACCGCGTCAGCCCGGTCACCGTCCCTGCCGAACCGACGCCGACGACGATGGCGTCGACGTCGTGGCCCATCTGCTGCCAGACCTCCGGCCCCGTCGTGAGCTCGTGGGCGAGCGGATTGGCCGGGTTGTTGAACTGGTCGGCAAAGAACGCCCCGGGGATCTCGGCAGCGACGCGCGCCGCGAAGTCCTGGTAGTAGTCAGGGTGGCCCTTGCCGACGTCGCTGCGCGTCGTGTGCACCTCGGCGCCGAGCGCCTTCAGGTGCAACACCTTCTCGCTCGACATCTTGTCGGGAACGACCAGGACGACGCGGTAGCCCTTGGCCCGCGCGACCAGCGCCAGGCCGAGCCCGGTGTTGCCGGCGGTGGCTTCGACCACCGTGCCGCCGGCCTGCAGGCGGCCGTCGCGCTCGGCGGCCTCGATCATCGACAGGCCGATCCGGTCCTTGATCGAGCCGCCGGGGTTTTGCGATTCGAGCTTCAGGAACAGCGAGCAGCGGCCGGTGTCGAGGCGCGTCACCTCGACCAGGGGCGTGTTGCCGATGAGGTCGAGAACGGCGGGGCGCGGGCTGCGGTCCATCGTGGAGGCGTGAAGGCGCGGGAAAGTGGGGTGTGAGGCAGGCTGATGAGGCGACGGGGTTCGTCGCCTATCCTTCCTTGCCTCGCGCAAGCGGCTGCTCTTGCGGTCTTGTGGCCACCCAACCCACGAAGATCTGGTACCCGAGCGCCAGCAGGGTAGCGCCCACGAACAACCCGATGATTCCGGCGGCCGCCATGCCGCCGAGCGCGCCGAGCAGGATCACCGGCATCGGCGCGTCGACGCCGCGGCCAAGCATCAGCGGCTTCAGGACGTTGTCGGCCATGCCCGCCACGAACAGCAGAACCGTGTAGACGACCGCCGCGACGGTGCCGTGTTCACCGCTCATCCAGACATAGGCGATCGCGGGCAGGGTTACCAGCAACGCAGGCACCTGCGCGATGCCGAGCACGAGCACGACGACGGCCAGAACCCCAGCCCACGGCACGCCGGCAATCAGCAAGCACAGGCCGACGACGATGGCCTGAATGAAGGCGACGCCGATGACACCCTGCCCGACGGCCCGGATCGTCGCTGTGGCCAAGTGGGCGAACTCCGCGCCGTGCTCGGCACCAGCCACTCGATCGAAGACGGCGTGGCTGCCTCGAGTGGCCGCAGCGCCGAAGGCCATGATGATCGCCGCGATGATGAACGCGGCGACGAACTGCAAGATGCCGACGCCGATTCCCGCGACCATGGCCAGTGCCGACCTTGCGAGCTCGCCGAGCTTCGGCTGCAAGCTCCGCACCAGTCCCGGCAGGTCAGAGTGCGCCCT
>DASXIP010000300.1:0-7949 GCA_036497875.1 Caldimonas sp. | reverse complement strand
CTCGGCGATCCACGACGCCGTCGGCTCGTCGAGCGGCTCGCCGGCGAGAAAGAGCAGGCGAAGGCTCGACAGGTCGTGCGCGCGCAGGTGCTTCGGGTCCTGCTTCTTCAGGACGCGGATCGCCGTCGGCGCGGTGAACATCGACGTCACCCGGTACTTCTCGACCAGCTGCCACCAGATCCCGGCGTCGGGCCGGATCGGCAGCCCCTCGTAGAGGATCGTCGCCATGCCGGCGATCAGCGGCCCATAGACGATGTAGCTGTGGCCGACGACCCAGCCGATGTCGCTGGTCGAGAAGTAGGTCTCGCCAGGCTGGCCGCAGAAGATGTGCTTCATGCTCGCGGCGAGCGCGACGGCGTAGCCGCCGGTGTCGCGCTGGACGCCCTTGGGCCGACCCGTCGTCCCGCTCGTGTAGAGCGTGTAGCTCGGATGCGTCGAGTCGACCCAGCGGCACGGCACGACGTCGTTCAGATGCCGCTCGCGCCACGCCGCATAGTCCTCGTCGCGGCCCGGCTCGCGTGCCATCGGCGCGAGGCCGCGGTCGATGAGCAGCACTTTCGGCGGCTTGTGCCGGGCGAGACGGATCGCCTCGTCGAGCAGCGGCTTGTAGGCGATGACCTTGCCGGCGCGGCTGCCGGCGTCGGCGCTGACGATCACAGTCGGCTCGGCGTCGTCGATCCGGTTGGCGAGGCTGACGCTGGCGAAGCCGCCGAACACGACCGAATGAATCGCCCCGATCCGCGCGCAAGCGAGCATCGCGAACACGGCTTCCGGAACCATCGGCATGTAGATGAGCACGCGGTCACCGCTGCCGACGCCGAGCCCGAGCAGCACCGCCGCCATCCGCTGCACCTCGACGTGCAGCTCGGCGAAGGTGTAGATACGTTCCTGGTCGGTCTCGGTCGAGACATAGATCAGGGCCCGCTGGGAGGCGCGCGCGGCGAGGTGGCGATCGACCGCGTTGTGGCACAGGTTGGTCTTGCCGCCGACGAACCAGTGGACGAACGGCGGCCGGCTGGCATCGCAAACCGTCTCGAACGGCACCGCCCAGTCGATCAGCGCGGCTTGCTCGCGCCAGAACGCGTCGCGATCGTCGAGCGAGCGGCGCTGGAACTCGGCGTAGCGGTTGGCGGCAGCGTCGATCACAGCGGGTTCTCCTTGTCCGAAACAGCGGGCGCGAGCACCAGTGTCGGGCGGCACGATGCCTGCGTTGTCGCGAGGGCGGTCGCCGCGCGAGCATTCGCCGATTGTGCCGAGGCTTCGTCGATGACCCAGAATGCGCGCATTCGAGGAGGCCGGCGATGACCCAACTCTGCAGACCCGAGGAGTCGACGCTGCTCATCGTCGACGTCCAGACACGGCTGATGCCGGCGATTCACGACGGCGAGGCCGTCGTGCGGCGCTGCGTCCAGCTCGGGATGGCGGCGCGCGAGCTCGGCATCCACGTCATCGGCACCGAGGAGAATCCGGACGGCCTCGGCCCGCTGGTCGGCGAGATCGCGGCGCTCTGCGACACGACGCTCGCCAAGTTCCACTTCTCTGCGCCCGCCGAAGAAGGGTTTCTTCGCCGCCTGCCAGCTGGCCGCGACACGCTCGTCGTCGCCGGCTGCGAGGCGCACGTCTGCGTGCTGCAGACGGTCATCGGGCTGCTCGAAGCGGGTCACACCGTCAAGTGGGTGGCCGATGCAATCGGCTCGCGGCACCCGCACGATCGCCTCGCCGCGACCGAGCGCGCCCGCAAGTTCGGCGCCGACGTCGTGACGACCGAGATGGTGATCTTCGAATGGCTCGGCACGAGCCAGCATCCGAAGTTCAAGCGGCTGTCGCAGCTGATTCGCTGACCACCTGCAGCAAGCACGTCAGGTCGCGACGACGACGCGGCCGCGGACCGCGCCCGCGAGCAACTCGCGGGCCTTGGCGATCGCGCCGCCGAGTGCAACCTCGCTGCTGATGAGGTCGAGCAGCTTCGGATCGAGATCGCTCGCGAGGCGCCGCCAGGCTTCCTCACGCAGCGCCAGCGGCGCCGTGACGCTGTCGATGCCCGCGAGCGTCACGCCGCGCAGGATGAACGGCATCACCGTCGTCGGCAGGTCATGGCCCTGCGCGAGGCCGCATGCGGCGACGATGCCGCCGTAGCGCGTCTGCGCCAGCGCATTGGCGAGCGTGTGACTGCCGACCGCATCGATCGTCGCCGTCCAGCGCTCCTTCTGCAACGGCTTGCCGGCCGCGCCGAGCGCGCTGCGGTCGACGACGTCGGCAGCGCCGAGGTCGCGCAGGTAGCCGGCTTCGGCGGCCCTGCCGGTCGCTGCGACCACGCGATGGCCGAGCCTGGCGAGAAGCGCGACCGCAATACTGCCGACGCCCCCGGTCGCGCCGGTGACGAGCACTTCACCGGCCCCCGGGCGGACGCCGTGGCGCTCGAGCGCGAGCACGCTCAGCATCGCGGTATAGCCGGCGGTGCCGATCGCCATCGCCTGCCGCGTCGAGAGCGACGGCGGCAGTGCGACCAGCCACTCGCCCTTCAGGCGCGCCTGCTCAGCGAGGCATCCCCAGCGCGTCTCGCCGACGCCCCAGCCGTTGTGGACGACCCGGTCGCCCGGCTTCCAGCGCGCATGCGTCGATTCGACGACCGTTCCCGCGCCGTCGATGCCGGCGACCATCGGCCAGGCGCGCACGATGGGACTCTTGTCGGTGATCGCGAGCGCATCCTTGTAGTTGATCGTCGAGTGCTCGATCCGAACGAGGACCTCGCCTTCGGGAAGCGCAGCCTCGTCGAGGCTCTTCACCGCGGCACGAAATCCCTTGTCGTCCTTCTCGAGCAGCAAGGCCTTGAACATGCATGTCTCCTGGTCGCGACCGACGGGCGACGACGATAGCGCAGCCGCATGGCAACGACGTGCGAACGGCCATCGCGCCGGCCACCGCCTCGTCGGCCCGCAACGTAAGGTCTCGTTTCGACGTTTGACGCGCCTGTCGCGACTCGCCTATCCTCCGCCCCGATGCGAATTTCACCCACCACGCCCGGCCGCGCCTTCCGTCACGTTGCCGCGGCCATCGTCGTGTCCGCGGCCGCGACGATGGTTCCGGCCCGAGCCGCTCCCGATGGTGCCGCCGGCCCGGCCACAAAGCCGCTCGCCGACCAGGGCCTGCTCGAGCCACTCGCGACGGTCGCCGATCCGCGCCCTGCGGGGCTGCTCCAGCAGATGCACGACCGGACGACCGAGATGGCCGTCGCGGCGCTCGATTTCATCGGCGTCCGCTACCGCCGCGGCGGCACTTCGGCCGAGACCGGCTTCGACTGCAGTGGCTTCACCCGCCACGTCTTCGAAATGAGCCTCGGCCTGGTGCTGCCGCGCCGGGTCGACGAGCAGGCGGCGGCGCCGGATCTCGTCGCAGTGAAGCGGGAGGATCTGCAACCGGGCGACCTGGTCTTCTTCAACACGCTGAAGCGGAAGT
The DNA here is from genome assembly GCA_036497875.1 of Caldimonas sp. Lineage (GTDB taxonomy): Bacteria > Pseudomonadota > Gammaproteobacteria > Burkholderiales > Burkholderiaceae_C > Schlegelella_A. The sequence continues at coordinate 4,493 of DASXIP010000300.1, read as the reverse complement.
TCTCGCACGTCGGCATCTATATCGGCGCCGGCCGCTTCGTCCATGCGCCGCACACCGGCGCCAACGTCCGCACCGACGACATGAGCTTCGCTTACTGGGCGAAGCGCTTCACCGGTGCGCGCCGTTCGGCGACGACGGTCGCGGCCGCGCCAGGGTTGGCCGAACCGGCCGCGCCGGCAGGCCCGCTCGCCGCGGGCAGCTGATCGAGGGCAGCGTCCCCGCCGGCGGCCTGCCCAAGGCCCGCAAGGCACAATTGCCCATGGCCGACAAGATCATCGCCATCGCCGATCAGCGCTACCGGGCCAGCGTGCCGGCCGTGCCGGACCGCCTCGACGCGCCGACCGGAGTGGTGCGCGATCTTCTCGGCCGGCCGTTGCGCGACCTGCGCATCTCGGTCACCGACCGCTGCAACTTCCGATGCAGCTACTGCATGCCGAAGGAGGTCTTCGACCGCAACTACCCGTTCCTGCCGCACTCGTCGCTGCTCAGCTTCGAGGAGATCGCACGCGTCGCGAGGCTGTTCGTCGCGCACGGCGTCAGGAAGGTCCGCCTCACCGGCGGCGAGCCGTTGCTGCGTCGCGACCTCGAGCGGCTGGTCGCGATGCTCGCCGAGCTGACGTCTGCCGACGGAATGCCGCTCGACCTCACGCTGACGACGAACGGATCGGTCCTCGAGCGCAAGGCCGCGACGCTGAAGGCCGCCGGTCTCGGCCGCGTCACGGTCAGCCTCGACGCGGTCGACGACGCGATCTTCCGGCGCATGAACGACGCCGACTTTCCGGTCGCCGACGTCCTGCGCGGCATCGACGCCGCCGAACGCGCCGGCCTCGGCCCGCTCAAGATCAACATGGTCGTCAAGCGCGGCACCAACGACGCGCAGATCCTGCCGATGGCGCGCCACTTCCGCGGCCGCAACGTGGCCTTGCGTTTCATCGAGTACATGGACGTCGGCGCGACCAACGGCTGGCGAATGGACGAGGTGCTGCCTTCGAGCGACGTCATCCGTCGCATCGAAGAGGAATTCGAGCTCGCTGCCCTTCCCGCTGCGGCCTTGGGCGAGACCGCCGAACGCTGGCGCTACGCCGAATTGGGCGTTGGCGGCGAGATTGGCACGATCTCGAGCGTGACGCGGGCATTCTGCGGCGACTGCAATCGCGCCCGGCTGTCGACCGAGGGCAAGCTCTTCCTCTGCCTGTTCGCGAGCCGCGGCCACGACCTGCGTGCGCTCGTGCGCGGCGGTGCCAGCGACGCCGAGATCACGGCGGCGATCGGGCTCGTCTGGCAGCAGCGGAGCGACCGTTACTCCGAACTGCGCGGACGTCCCGGCGCAGACGCCGGCAGCGACGAGCGGCGCGTCGAAATGCACTACATCGGCGGGTGAACGACGCGCCGCAGATCCGCCCCCTCGGCGCCGCCGACCTCGCCGACTACAAGCGGCTGCGCGACGAGATGCTCACGCTGCATCCCGAGGCGTTCACCTCCGACGCCGAGACCGAGGCGAAGAAGGAAGCCGCCGACTATCTGCACCGCCTGGGACTCGACCGCCGCGACGGTGGCCACTTCGTCCTCGGCGCGTGGCGCGGCCGCAGGCTCGTCGGGGCAATCGGCTGCGAGCGCGAGACACGGCTGAAGGTGCGCCACATCGGCCACATCATCGGCATGATGGTCCGGCCGGAGGCACGAAGCCAGGGCATCGGTGCGCTGCTCCTCGAATCGTGCATCGCGGAGGCGAGACACGCCGACATTGAAATGCTGACGCTCAGCGTGACGGCCGAGAACGCGAGCGCGGTCCGCCTCTACGAGCGGCACCGCTTCGTCGCCTACGGGAACTTGCAGCGCGCCATCAAGATCGGTGCCCGTTACTACGACAAGCGGCACATGGCGTTGACGCTTTGAAGGTCACCGCCACTGTAGCGATCGGCCCTCGCGACGACGAATCGCGGTCGCCGGCGCGGATCAGATGATCGGGCGGCGCATCGCCAGCCGCCGCCACGATTCGACGACGCTGTCCGGGTTGAGCGAGATCGAGACGATGCCTTCGTCGGCGAGCCAGTCGGCGAAGTCGGGATGGTCGCTGGGGCCCTGGCCGCAGATGCCGATGTACTTGCCGGTCGCGCGACACGCCGCAATCGCGCGCGAGATCAATGCCTTGACCGCCGGATCTCGCTCGTCGAAATCGCGGGCGAGGAGCTCGAGCCCGGAGTCGCGGTCGAGGCCGAGCGTCAGCTGGGTCAGGTCGTTCGAGCCGATCGACATGCCGTCGAAGTGCTCGAGAAACGCCTCGGCAAGGACGGCATTGCTCGGCACCTCGCACATCATGATCACCTTCAGACCGTCGCTACCGCCCGCTGCGGCGCGCTTCAGGCCGTGTTCGGCGAGCATTGCGACGACGCGCTCGGCCTGGCCGAGCGTGCGCACGAACGGCACCATGACCTCGACGTTGGCAAAGCCCATCTCGCGCCGCACCCGCACCAGCGCTTCGCACTCCATCGCGAACGCCTCGCCGAACGACTCGCTGACGTAGCGCGACGCGCCGCGAAAACCGAGCATCGGGTTTTCTTCCTCGGGCTCGTACCGCGATCCGCCGATCAGCTTCTTGTACTCGTTGCTCTTAAAGTCCGAGAGCCTGACGATCACCGGCTTCGGCCAGAACGCTCCCGCGATCGTCGCGATGCCCTCGGCGAGCTTGTCGACGTAGAACGCACGCGGCGACGCATGGCCACGGGCGACGCTCTCGACCGCCTTCTTGAGATCGCTGTCGATGTTTGGATAGTCGAGGATCGCGCGCGGGTGGACGCCGATGTTGTTGTTGATGATGAACTCGAGCCGCGCCAGGCCGACGCCCGAGTTCGGCGTCTGCGCAAAGTCGAACGCCAGCTGCGGGTTGCCGACATTCATCATGATCTTGACCGGCGAATAGGGCAGCTCGCCGCGCTCGACCTCGGTGACCTCGGTCTCGAGCAGGCCGTCGTAGACGTAGCCGGTGTCACCCTCCGAGCACGCGACGGTGACGAGGGCGCCGTCCTTCAGCGCCGTCGTCGCGTTGCCGCAGCCGACGACCGCGGGAATGCCGAGCTCGCGGGCGATGATCGCCGCGTGGCAGGTGCGGCCGCCACGGTTAGTGACGATCGCGCTGGCGCGCTTCATCACTGGTTCCCAGTTCGGGTCGGTCATGTCGGTGACGAGGACGTCGCCGGGCTGGACGCGGTCCATGTCGGCGACCGAGTCGACGATCCGGACCGGCCCGGTGCCGATCTTCTGGCCGATCGCACGCCCTTCGGCGAGGACGGCGCTGCTGCCCTTCAGGTTGTAGCGGTGCTCGGACTTGCCGGCCGCCCGGCTCTTCACCGTCTCCGGTCGAGCCTGCAGGATGTAGAGCTGGCCGTCGACGCCGTCCTTGCCCCACTCGATGTCCATCGGCCGCGCGTAATGCTCCTCGATCACGAGCGCGGTGCGGGCGAGCTCGGCGACCTCGGCGTCACTCAGCGAATAGCGGTTGCGCTGCTCGGTCGCCGTGTCGACGGTCGCGACGAGCTTGCCGCTCGCGGCGCGCTCCTCGGGCGATGCGAACGCCATCCGGAGCAGCTTCGAGCCGAGGTTTCTACGGATGATCGCCTGCTTGCCGTTCCTGAGCGCCGGCTTGTGGACGTAGAACTCGTCCGGGTTGACAGCACCCTGCACGACCGTCTCGCCGAGGCCGTAGCTCGAGGTGATAAAGACGACGTCGGGAAAGCCGCTCTCGGTGTCGATCGTGAACATCACGCCCGCAGTGGCGAGGTCGCTGCGTACCATCCGTTGGACGCCGACCGAGAGCGCGACGTCGCCATGCGCGTAGCCCTTGTGCACCCGATAGCTGATGGCACGATCGTTGTAGAGGCTGGCGAAGACCTGGCGCATCTTGGCGAGGACATCGTCGATGCCGGCGACATTGAGGAAGGTCTCCTGCTGGCCGGCGAACGACGCGTCAGGCAAATCCTCGGCGGTCGCCGACGACCGCACGGCGAAGGTCGCGCCCGATGCGCCGGCGCTCAGTCGGTCGAACTCGCGTCGCACTTCGGCCTCGAACGCCGTCGGCAGCGGCTGTGCCTCGACCCAACTCCGGATCTCGGCACCCGCTTCGGCGAGGGCACGGACGTCGTCGGTGTCGAGCGTGGCGAGACGGCTCGAGATGCGCGACGCGAGACCGCCCTCGGCGAGGAACATGCGGTACGCGTGCGCCGTCGTTGCGAAGCCGCCGGGGACGCGGACCCCCGTGCCGTGCAGCTGGCTGATCATTTCGCCGAGGGAGGCGTTCTTGCCGCCGACCGCCTCGACGTCGGTCATTCTCAGGGTCTCGAAGGGGGCGACGAAGGCGGTCGCCAGGTGGCTGGTTGACATGGGAAGACTCGGGGCTCGTGAAAAACCGGCGTCTCCCGACCCTTGCACGCGAGATGAATGCCGCGCGGCCGAAGCTCGCCGTGGCGCCGGCGCAGGCCGCAAGCGGTGCGGCAGGG
>DASXIP010000299.1:0-2500 GCA_036497875.1 Caldimonas sp. | reverse complement strand
GGGTCAGGACCGACTGGCTGCCGCTGGCGGACGAGCGGATCGAGGACGACCTCCTGATCAGGGCCGACAAGAACCCGAACCGCGCCGCCGCGCTCGCGCTCTATCCGGCGCTGCCTGCCGAGCGCCCCGAATCGTTCCCGGCCGACTGCGACCTCGTCCTCGTCTGGGGCGAAGGCTGCCGCGCCGACGCGCTGCCCGCAGCGGCCATGGTGGTGCGGCTCGACAGCTGGCTGCACCCCGACAACGCGCACGCCGACGTCTTCCTGCCGATCAGCGCGCAAACCGAGCGAAGCGGCCACTACACGAACTTCGCCGGCGTCGTCAGCCGCTTCGCGAAGTGCTTCGCCAAGCCCGCGGGCGTCGCCGACGCTGAGACGCTGTTCGCGGCATTGGCGGCGTCCGCCCTGGTGGAATCGACGTGACCCAGGATCTCGTCGTCGCGCTCGTCTTCATCGTCTATGCGATGGGGGCGCTGATCACGTTCGGAACGCTGCTGACCTGGGTCGAGCGGAAGCAAGCGGCGGTGATGTCGGACCGGATCGGCGCCAACCGCGCCTACATCCGCATCCCGTTCACGCAATTCAAGCTCGTCTGGTGGGGGCTCTTTCACGGCATCGCCGACGGCATCAAGATGCTGCTGAAGGAGAACTTCACGCCGCAGAGCTACGACCGCGTCGCCTATGCGATCGCGCCGTGGGTTGTCTTCACGCCGGTGCTGCTCGTCTTCGCCGTCGTCCCGTTCGGCGGCACGCTCGACCCCGGCCGGCTCATTCCGCCGCTCGCCGGCTGGTTCGGGCACCGCACCTACCCGATGCAGATCGCCCAGCTCGACGCAGGCCTGCTGATCGTGTTCGCGTTCAGTGGCTTGACGGTGATCGGCGCGATGCTCGCCGGCTGGTCGTCGGCGAACAAGTTCTCGCTCCTCGGTGGACTCCGCGCCGGCTCGCAGATGATCTCGTACGAGGTCGTCATGGGCCTCACGGTGCTCGGGCTGATCATGACCTTCGGCTCGATCGACCTCGGCGCGATCGTCCGCCATCAGTCGGGGACCGTGCTCGGCGTGCTGCCGGCGTGGGGGATCGTCTACCAGCCGCTCGGCGCGCTGCTGTTCCTCACCGCCGCGATCGCCGAGAACAAGCGCATCCCGTTCGACCTGCCCGAGGCCGAGTCGGAGCTCATCGCCGGCTACTACACCGAGTACACGTCGATGAAGATGGGTTTGTTCATGTTCGCCGAGTTCATCGAGATCGCAATCGTCGGCGCGCTGTTCGCGACGCTGTTCCTCGGCGGCTACAACCTGCCGTACATGAGCGACGCCGGCTTCGCCTTCCCTGGCGGAGCGACCGTCGCCATGCCGCACGGCGCGGTCGTCGCGATCCAGCTCGTCACCTTCCTCGTCAAGGTGATGCTCGTCTGCAGCTTCCAGATCCTCGTCCGCTGGTCGCTGCCGCGCTTCCGCTACGACCAGGTGCTGAAGTTCGCGTGGAAGTTCCTGCTGCCCATCGCGCTCGCCAACCTCACGATCACCGCCGTCGTGCTGTGGTCGCACACCCGGGGGCCGGTGTGAAGGTCTCGTACCAGCGCAAGCACTACTGGAACGAGCCGACGATGACGCTCTGGGAGCGCTCGTACCTGCCCGAGATCCTGCGCGGCCTCGCGATCACGAGCGCCGTCTTCCTGCGCAACATGGGCCGCTGGGTCACCGGCAAGAAGGGCGCGCTGACGACCTACTATCCCGAGGAGACGCGCGCCGACTACGCGCCGCTCAACCGCGGCAAGCACGTGCTGACGCAGCGTCCCGACGGCAAGCCGCAGTGCATCGCGTGCAACATGTGCGCGACGGTCTGCCCGGCCAAGGTGATCGAGATCGAGGCCGGCTTCGATCCCGAGGACGCGGCCCACCCGAAGTTCCCGATCCGCTTCGAGATCGATTACTCGCGCTGCATCTTCTGCGGCCTGTGCGTCGAGGCGTGCCCCGAGGACGCGATCCGGATGGCCAAGGAGGTGCCGTCGCTGCCGTCGACCGGCGACCGCCGCGACATGTGGCTCGGTCTCGACGAGCTGCTGAGCTGGAATCCGCAGCGCGACGTCGCCAAGCCGTACCCGCCGGCGCCAGCGGCGGCGACACCAAGGAGCGCGCCATGATCGAAGCGCTGCTGCAGAACATCGACACGCTGCTGCTGCTCTTCTGCTCGCTCGGCGCGCTGACCGGCGCCGCGCTGATGCTCGTGCTGCGCCAGCCGATGCGCGTCGCCATGGCACTGATCGCGACGATGATCATGCTCGGCGGGATCTACGGCCTGCTCGGCGTTCATTTCATCGCCGCCTTCCAGATCCTGATCTACGTCGGCGCGGTGATGGTCTTCATGGTCTACGCGATCATGCTGCTGGAAGTGCGCGAGGCATCGGGCCGACGCTATTCGCGGCTGCTCGTCCCCGGCATCGCCGGCCTGCTGCTGCTCCTCGGCGCGATCGTGATCAGCGTCTGGCGCCCGCTGCC
>DASXIP010000298.1:0-3673 GCA_036497875.1 Caldimonas sp. | reverse complement strand
CGGCAGCGGATGGCGAGTGTGGCAGCGAGGCGGGGGGCGAAAGGGCCCAGGATCGAGCTTCGTCCGCCGACGACGGCAGCCGATCTCGCGAGCACGGTCGAGATCTTTCGCGAATACGCCGACAGTCTCGACGTCGACCTCTGCTTCCAGAACTTCGACGCCGAGCTCGCTTCGCTGCCCGGTGAATATGCTTCGCCGCGCGGCCAGTTGCTGCTCGTCTTCGTCGACGGCGAACTCGCCGGCTGCGGTGCGTTGCGTCCGTTCGCCGATGCCGACGATGGCAATGCTTGCGAGATGAAGCGCCTCTACGTGCGGCCGCGCTTTCGCGGCGTCGGCCTCGGCCGCATCCTTGCCCAGGCGCTGTTCGACGAGGCCCGTAGTACCGGCTACTCGACGATCCTGCTCGATACGCTCGACGACATGGAAGCGGCGCGCGAGCTCTACGCAACGCTCGGCTTCGTCGAGGTGCCGCCGTACTACTTCAACCCAATTGCGGGCGCCCACTATTTGAAGGCCGAGCTGAAATGACTGAAGGCCACACTGAAACGACGGCCGCCGTCGCGGCCGACGAGGCGAGCATCGCGAGCGCGCGTTTCGAGTTGCGCGCCGGCGCCCTCCGGCTCGCCGTCCGCCCCGACCTCGGCGGCGCGGTCGCCGGGCTCTGGCACGGCGAGACGCCGATCCTGCGCTCGACCGAGCCGGACAAGCTCACCTCGGTGCGCGAGGCGGCGATGTTCCCGCTCGTGCCGTACTCGAACCGGCTCGGCTACCGGCGCCTGCGTTGGCGCGGGCGCGACTACACGACGCGCGCCAACGTCGCCGATTCGCCGCACTCGCTGCACGGCGTCGGCTGGCAGCGGCCGTGGCGGATCGTCTCGTCGAGCGCGCTCGAAGTGGTCCTCGAGTTGCGCCACCAGGCCGACGCCGATTGGCCGTTCGCCTTCACCGCGCGCCAGTACTTCGCGCTCGACGTGGCATCGATCAGCGCCCGCCTGCAGCTCGCCAACGACGCTGCCGTCGAACAGCCCGCGGGCCTCGGCTGGCATCCGAACTTCGCCAGGCGGGCGCGCAGCCGCGTCCACATCGAGCTTTCGCACCGTTGGGACGCCGACGCGACGCTGCTGCCGACGCGCAAGGTCGCGCAGCACGGCATCGACAGCGACGTGTCGCACCTTGCCTTCGACAATTGCTTCGAAGGCTGGCGCGGCCCGGCGCGCATTCGCGACGAACGCTTCTCGCTCCAGCTCTCGTCGTCGCTGTCGCGGCTCGTCGTCTACACGCCGGCCGACCGCGAGTACTTCTGCGTCGAGCCGGTCAGCCATGTCAGCAACGCGATCCACATGGCCGATCCGACAGCGCACGGCATCGTCTCGCTCGCCCCCGGGGAGACGATCGAAGCTTCGATGCGCCTCGACGTCGCGGTGGTCTGACGCCGTTCTTCGCGCTCGGCAAGCGCCGGCCTTGATCGCTCGCGCTACGGTGGGCGCGGCGCGAAGGTTCGGGTCGCGCCGACCGCGAGCACCGTGAACGCGTCGTCGGCGAGCCCGGCCTGTCGCGCGGCGCGAGCGAGCGCCCGCGGCGGCTCGTCGAGCGACTCGTCGGTCAGCTCGAACGTGCCCCAGTGGATGCCGATCGAGCGCTCGGCGGCGAGGTCGTGATGGATCTGCACTGCTTCGGTCGGGTCGACGTGTTGCGGGCGCATGAACCAGCGCGGCTCGTAGGCGCCGATCGGAATCAGCGCCAGATCGAAGCCGCGGCCGGCGCCTTGGCGCGCGGCGAAGTGCCGGTGGATGTCGGCGAAGTCCTTCGAATAGGCGGTATCGCCCGCGAACCAGACCTGGAAGTCGGGGGCGAAGATCGCGTAGCTGCCCCAGAGCGTTGCCATCCGGTCGGTCAGCGATCGACCCGACCAGTGCTGCGCCGGCGTGAAGACGATCTCGACCGCCCCGATGCGCGCGCTCTGCCACCAGTCGAGCTCGACCGCATGTGCGATGCCGAGATCCGCGAGCCAGGCCCTGATGCCGAGCGGCACCACGAACAGCGGCGGCCCGCCGGCTTGCGCGGCGATGGCGCGAACGCTCGCTTCGTCAAGATGGTCGTAATGGTTGTGCGAGACGAGCACGGCGTCGATGTGCGGCAGCTCGGCGATCGCGATCCCGGGTGCCACCTGGCGCTTCGGGCCGAGGAACGAAAGCGGCGATGCGCGCTCGGAGAAGACCGGATCGGTGAGGATGTTGATCCCGCCGACCTGGACGAGCGTCGTCGCGTGGCCGATCCACGTCACTGACGGCACCATCGCGCTGCCGGCGGCGGCGTTGGCGCGTAGGAAGTCGAGGTCGGGCGCCACGTGCGGCGTCGGCTGCTGCGGCGGCTTCGGCAACCCGGCGCGCGACGCAGCCATCTTCCATTGCAGCAACGCGCCGAGTCCCTTGGGCTCGAACTCGACGTAGTTGTTCTGGAAGCGGTCGCCGCGTCGCGGCGCGCCGGTCGCGGCGGGTGCGTCGGCACGCGGCATCGTCATGGCGACGATGCCGACGAGCGCGGCGGCGACGATCGTGACAAGGCAAAGGAAGGGTCGTGGCATCGGGAGTCGCGGGCCATGGTCGCACGTCGGCGCCGGTTCGAAGGCGTGCGCGCGTGTTTTCGGAGCGCTCGGAGTCTCGCGAAACGCTCGGGTTTATACGTATAATCTTGGGCTGTGCTGAAAGTCGCCATGCCGCGCCCTGCTCTCGACGCGGTGACCCGTGGCGATGGTCGCGCGCTTGCCGGACACGGCTTCGACGACGACGCCGATGAGCGCCCGTTCAAGCCGCTGACGCGCAGCGAGGCCGAGGCCTTCCGGCGCGAGCATCCTCCGCTTTCACCCTGGCGCGTGGTTGGCGCGCAGGTCGTGCTCGGCGTCATCGCCGCCGCGGTCGCGGCGCTCGTCGCGGGCAAGGTCGGCGCCGTTTCTGCGCTCTACGGTGCCGCGGTCGTCGTGGTGCCGGGGGCCTTGATGGCGCGCGGCGCAACGAGCAGACTCTCGTCTCTGTCGCCGGCGGTCAGCGCCGCCAGCATGCTGTCGTGGGCGTTCGTCAAGGTGGCGCTCTCGATCGCGATGCTGGTGCTCGCCGCGCGCATCGTCCCAGGCATCGTCTGGCCGGCGCTGCTGGCATCGATGGTGCTGTGCATGCAGTCTTACTGGTTCGCGCTGCTCTGGCGCAACCGCTGATTTCTTGACGCGAACGATCCGGACCGAAGCGAATGGCCGCAGAAGAAAACGCTCTCACGCCCGGTGAATACATCATTCACCACCTGACCCATTTCGGTACCGGCAAGCCGAAGGGACTGATCGATTTCTCGGTCGTCAACTTCGACTCGGTGCTGATCTCGGCGCTGCTCGGCGCCGTCTGCTGCTTCCTGCTCTGGCGCGCGGCGCGCAAGGCCACTTCGGGAGTGCCCGGACGCTTCCAGGCGGCGGTCGAGATCCTGTTCGAGCTGGTCGAGAACGAAGCCAAGGGCATGATCCACAGCGCGCAGAGCCGAAAGTTCGTCGCGCCGCTCGCGCTCACCGTCGTCGTCTGGGTCCTGCTGCTGAATGCGATGGACCTGTTGCCAGTCGACCTGCTGCCGCTCGTCTGGCGCGGGATCTACGGCGCGACGGGCCACGATCCCGAGCATGCATACCTGCGAG
>DASXIP010000297.1:0-3857 GCA_036497875.1 Caldimonas sp. | reverse complement strand
GGGTCGAAGACGAACGATGCGGCGCTGTGGTCCATCGTGTAGCTGCCCGCGGTCTTGCCCGGCACCTTGGCGTAGAAGACCTTGAACTCCTTGGCTGCCGCGGCGGTCTGCTCGGCGTTGCCGCGCAAGGCGACGACGCCGGGGCCGAAGTTGGCGACGTAGGCCTTGAGGACCTCCGGCGTGTCGCGCTCGGGATCGATCGTCACGAAGACGGTCTGCAGGCGGTCGCCATCGGCGCCGAGCAGCGTGCGGACGCGCGCCAGCTCGGCCATCGTCGTCGGGCAGACGTCGGGGCACTGGGTGTAGCCGAAGAAGACGACCGCGACCTTGCCCTTCCAATCGACGAGGCTGCGCGGCTTGCCATCGACGTCGGGCAGCTCCAGGCGGCGTGCGAACTCGGCGCCGGTGATGTCGGTGAAGTGGAAGGTCGGCTTCGCGCCGGCGCCCGTCAGGCGATCGCAGCCGCCGAGGAGCGCGAGCCCCGCGACGCCGCCGAGCGCGCCGAGGGCGAATGCGCGTCGCGTCGCCGTCATGCGACCAACGGCCAGAGATAGTGGTCGACCAGGAGCGCGGCGAACAGCAGCGTCAGGTGGACGATCGAGAAGCGGAACGTCCGGCGCGCCAGCGCGTCCGAGTAATGGCGCCACAACCGCCAGGCGTAGCCGGTGAACATCGCGCCGAGGACGATCGCGGCGGCGAGATAGATGCCGCCGCTCATGCCGGCAACGAAGGGCAGCAGCGTCGCCGCGAACAGCACCAGCGTGTAGAGCAGGACATGCAGCCGCGTGAACGCCGAGCCGTGCGTCACCGGCAGCATCGGCAGCCCGGCGCGACGGTAGTCCTCGGCGCGATAGAGCGCGAGCGCCCAGAAATGCGGCGGCGTCCAGACGAAGATGATCAGACACAGGATCAGCGCCTCGGGGCCGACCTCGCCTCGCATCGCCGCCCAGCCGAGCAGCGGCGGCATCGCGCCCGAGGCGCCGCCGATGACGATGTTCTGCGGCGTCAGCGGCTTCAGCACCAGCGTGTAGACGATCGCGTAGCCGACGAAGGTCGCAAGCGTGAGCCACATCGTCAGGGCGTTGACGGCAAACCAGAGGATCGCGCCGCCGGCGATGCCGAGCGCGGCCGAGAAGGCGAGCGCCTGCATCGACGTCAGCTCGCCGGTCGCCGTCGCCCGCCACGACGTGCGCCGCATGCGCGCGTCGATGTGCTGCTCGACCAGGCAGTTGAACGCCGCCGCCGCCGCGGCGACGAGCCAGATGCCGGCGACCGCGGCGAGCGCCAGCCGCCAGTCGGGCACTCCCGGCACTGCGAGCAGCATGCCGATCAGGGCGCAGAAGACGATCAGCTGCACCACCCGCGGCTTCGTCAGAGCATAGAACTGGCGCAGCTTGGTGGCGGACGAGACGCTTCTGCGAGCGGTTGGCGCGGCGATGTTCGACACGTTCCGATCCTAGTCCGCTAGCCGACGAGCGCGGGCGATCCGCCAGCGCCGACCGTCGAGGTCACGACTGGTCGTTGCGCGCTGCGGACGAGGAGCACGGTCAGCATGACGACGAGCGCAGCGGCGCCGCCCGTGTGCGCGAGGGCCGCCGCGAGCGGCCAGCCGAGCAGGACGTTGCCAAGGCCGCTCGCGGCCTGCCATGCAGCGACGACGAGCAAGCCCAACGCCCAGGGCCGCGTCGCCGCCCCCGCGGCGTGCAAGCGCCAGGCGAGCGTGACGAGCGCAGGCAGCCGGACCAGCGCGCCGACGCGATGCGCCATGTGGATCGCCGTCAGCGCGGCGAACGGCAGATAGCCGGAGCCGCCGCCGCTCTCGCCGAGCGGCCGGACGACGACGAAGGCCTCGGCCGGGTCCATCACCGGCCACCAACTGCCCTGGCAGGTCGGGAAGTCGCGACACGCGAGGACGGCGTAGTTGCTGCTGACCCAGCCGCCGAGTGCAAGCTGCGCGACCGTTAGCGCTGCGACGGCGATCAGCCCCGCGCGCAGCGCCGGCGCGAGCGGAAGTGCGCGCGGCGCGTAGTGCTCGGCCTGGATCGCGAGCAGCGCAAGCAGGCCGAAGCCGGCGAGCAGATGGAGGGTGACGATCGCCGGGTAGAGCCTGAGCGTCACCGTGAGCGCGCCGAACGCGCCCTGGACGCAGATCCAGAGCAGCGTCCACAACGCCCAGCGCACGCTGATGCGTCCGCAACTGCGGCGCGCCTCGCGGATCGCCATGACGAGCAACACGATGACGAGGACGCCGATCGCCGTCGCCGCATAGCGATGCAGCATCTCGACCCAAGCCTTGGTGACCGTGACTGCGCCCGTTGGCACCGCCGCCTCGGCAGCGGCGATGTGCACGCTGGCGCCGATCGGGCTCGCGTGCCCGTAGCAGCCGGGCCAGTCGGGGCAGCCGAGCCCGGAGTCGCTCAGGCGCGTGAAGGCGCCGAACAGGACGAGATCGAAGGCGAGGAAGAAGACGAGCCATGCGAACGCCTGCAGCCGCCGCGCCGGCGCTTTGCCTTCGCGGCGCCGCCAGACCCATCCGATGGGGATCAGCGCGAGCAGCGTGCCGACGGCGATCACGCCGAGCAGCGGCGCGAGATCGTAGGCTGGGACGGCGGCGTTCATCGCTTCACCGGCCGGGACGGTCCCAGCCGGCCGACGCGCTGAGGAGCTTGTCGAGGTCGCGCTTCAGCCGGCCGGGGTCGGCCGCGACCGGAACGCGCATCATCCATTCGCCGTGCGGATCGACGAGGTAGAGGTGATCCTCGAGCTCGTTGCCGGGAGCAGGAGCGAGCCAGCCGAGCAGCGCGGCGCGCGATGTCCGCAGCACCGTGGTCGGTGCGAAGGCGGTCTTCTGCGTGTCCGCCGTCGCTGCGACCGCGCGCAAGGTCTCGGATCGCGGCGGCGCCTTGTCGTCGACGAGCCAGACCTTGTCGACGCGATCCTGGTTCGCGCCGAGCGCCGCGTGCAGCTGCCGCTGCAGCCAGAGATGGCGCTCGCAGCGCGTGTCGCAGGCGCCGCCGGCGACGACGACGACGAGCCACTGGCCGCGAAGCATCGCCGGTGCGACGGTGGCGCCGGCGAGATCGGCGAGCGGCAGCGACGCCGGCATCGGCCGCGTCGGCACGATCAGCTCGCTGTAATTGGTGCGCGCCTGGGGGTGGAACGACGAAAAGTACGCCAGGTACGAGGCGAAGACCGGCGCCGCGCACACAAGCAGGACGAGGACCATCGTCCAGCGGCCGCGCTCGGTGCGACGCAGCTCGGCAGCGTCGCGCGTCGACGGCAGCGAGTGCACGCTCAGGTTGACGAGCAGCGCCGAATCAGGACTTGCCGGGGCGGATGAATTGATGCCAGACATAAAGGAAGGCGATGCCCGCCGCGATGACGAACCACTGGACTGCGTAGCCGTAGTGCTTCTGCACGTCGGCCGCCGGCGCCGGCCAGTGGCGCGCGAGGCCGTCGGCCGCCGAGCCAGGGGTCTCTCGCTGCACCACCGAGAGCGGCAACAGGTCGAGGCCGGTTTCGCGCGCGAACGAGGCGATGTCGAGATTTTGCCGGATCGGGCCGCTCGCGGCGCCGCCGAAGTCGAACAGCCGTGCGGGCGACGCGACGACGGTTCCGGCGACGGTCACGATGCCGGTCGGCGTCTCGAATGTCGGCAGCGCAGTGCGGTCGTTGAAGCTGCGCGGCACCCAGCCACGCTGGACCAGCGCCGTGCCCGGGCTCGGGGCGAGCGCAAGCGGCGTGACGACGAAGAAGCCGACCTTGCCGTCCATCTGCCGATTCTCGAGGAACACGGTGCGCTCGGCGATCCAGCGCCCGTGCAGGACGACGGCGCGGTGTTGCTGCGCCTCGGCCGC
>DASXIP010000296.1:0-1764 GCA_036497875.1 Caldimonas sp. | reverse complement strand
GCCGGATGGGGATGTTCGAGCTCACCGTGCCGCCGGGCTCGAACGTGCCGCCGCCGCACAGCCACACCAACAACGAAGAGATCGTCTACGTGCTCGAGGGCACGCTTCGCTACACGGTCGATGCCGAGTCGCGCGATCTCGACGCCGGCCAGACCATGCAAACGCCCAAGGGCAGCGTGCACGGGTTCTCGAATCCGTTCGCCACCGTGGCGCGGGCGCTGATCACGCTGGCGCCGGACATCGGCGCGAAGTACTTCGAGGAAGTCGCCGCCGTCGTGAACGCTGGCGGGCCCCCGGACAAGGCCGCGCTGGTTGCAGTCATGGGCCGCTACGGGCTCGTCCCTGCGCCGCCGCGCTGACGACGCGCCGGCCTCGCGATTGCTCGAAGCTGCGAAGGACGCGCATGCCGACCCAAGACGAAGAAATCGCGCGCCATTTGCAAGAGGCCCTCGCCTCCGGCGAGCTCGCCGGCACCGAAGGCTTCGGCAAGCCGCTGCCGGAGGACGCCGGCTGGGAGGCGACGCCGGAGTCGCTCCGGATGCCGTTCAAGATCCTCAAGAACGCCGGTGTCGTGCCGGCGGAGGTCGAGCTGCTCCACCAGCGTGCTGCGCTCGAGTCGGCGATGGCCGCGTGCACGACCGAGACCGAGCGGGCTGAGCTGCGTCGCAAGCTCAGCGATCTGCAGCTGAAGATCGCGCTCCGGCTCGAGTCGTTGCGGGTCCACGGCTCGCTCTAGGGTCGGAGGGCGGCATCCGACCGCGCGATCATCTCGTCGCCGTCGAACGTGCGCTCGCGTTCGTCGAGGCACGCGGCGTCGTGCTCGTGTCGGCACGAGGAGCGGCGCCGCGACTGATCGACGCGATCGCTGGCGAGGTCATCGTCGGCAACTGGTGGTCGCATCGGCGCGCCAACGAGATCTACCGCGTCCTCTCGGCGGCGAGCGAATCCGAGGACGTCCTGGCGTGCCGCCTCGTCGGCGGCAAGGTCACACTCGTGCACCGGAGGTTGTGGCCGGCGCTGGCACGCCTCGCGGCGCGATTCGCGCCGGCGCAGATCTGCCGGGTGCAGACGGAGCACACCGTGTCGGGCCGCCATGTCAGCCACGAGACGCCGTTCGCGCAATGGCTACCAGCCGAGATCGCGCAGCAAGCCGCGGCGATGGCCGAGGCGGACGCCTTGGCGGTGTTCGGACGCTGGCTGCCGCCGCCGGCGCGGGCCGGCAAGGGCGAGCGTTCCGGCCAGGCGCGATCTCTTCCACAATGATGGCGCCCGATGGTCGGGCGCCGCCCGAGCATCATGTCGCACCCCAGTGCAGTCGACGTCGCGCGTGAGTTCTGGCGCCTCATGGCGAGCAACGACTTCGACTCGGTGCAGACAGTGCTCGCTCCCGCGTTCGTGCTCGAGTGGCCGCAGTCGAACGAGCGGATTCGCGGCACCGACCGGTTCGCGCGCATGAACCGCGAATACGTCGCCCACGGGCCGTGGCGATTCACAATCGTTCGCAGCTTCGGCGATGCGACCCATGCGGTGACCGAGGTCGACGTCACCGACGGCGTGCAGCGCGCCAAGGCGATTTCGTTCTTCACGGTCGCCGGCGGCAAGGTCGAGCGCCTCGTCGAGTACTGGCCGGAGCCGTATGCCGCGCCGCCAAATCGCGCCCACCTGGTCGAGACGATCGAGGCGCCACCGCGATGATGAGCGAAGCCATCGTCCGCCGGACCACCTTCGTGCGCAGAGGAGTCGGGCGATGACGTCGATCGCAGA
>DASXIP010000295.1:0-1747 GCA_036497875.1 Caldimonas sp. | reverse complement strand
CTGCTGCGCCGGGCGATCCGCAACCTGCTCGAGAACGCGCAGCGCTACGGCGGCGGCAACGTCGAGGTGGTCGTCGCGCGCGCCGACCGGGCGCCCGGCGCCGGCCTCGTCACGGTGCAGGTGTGCGATCGCGGTCCGGGCGTTCCCCAGGAGATGCGCGAGCGCATTTTCGAGCCGTTCTTCCGCCTGCCCGGCCACGCCGAGCAGGCGGGCGGCGTCGGCCTCGGCCTCGCGCTCGTCAAGCAGATCGCCGACCGCCACGGCGGCAGCGTCCGCTGCGAGGCGCGCGAGGGCGGCGGCAGCCGCTTCGTGATCGAGCTGCCGACCGCCTAGGCCGTTGCGCGGACGTCGCGGCGCAGCTTGCTCGCGAGCAACGCCGTCATGCCGAGCCCGGCGACGGTGAGGCCGAAGGTCGACATCGACCAGAAGCCGCGCGCGCCGCGCATCCACGCCGGGCTGATCCCGGCGAGATCGAACGCGGCGACATAGCCGCCGCCGAGGCCGATTCCCCACACCGCGAACACGTAGACGACCAGCGGCATCGTCGCGATGCGATACGCGCGCAGGACGAACGCGGCAATCGTCTGCGCTGCGTCGGCGACGTGAAAGAGCGCGACCCAGGCGAGCAGCGGCAGCGCGGCGGCGACGATCACCGGGTTCGCGGTGTAGAGGCCGACGACGTGTTCGCGCGCCAGATAGACCGCGCCGCCCAGGGCTGCGGCGATGGCGACGCCGACCTCGAGCCCGGCGCGGCCGATCCGCCGGGCGTCGGCGGCGTCGCCGGCGCCGATCTGCTGCGCGACCAGCGTGCTCGCCGCGTTGGCGATCGCGAGCGGAAGCATGAACATCATCGAGACCATGTTGGCGGCGATCTGGTGGCCGGCGACCGCGGTTGCACCGATGCGCGAGACGAAGAACGCCATGAAAGTGAACCCGGTGACTTCGACCACCGTCGCCAGGCCGATCGGCACGCCGAGCCGAAGCAGTGCCTGCAGGCTTGCTGCGCGCGGCGCCGCAAGACGCTCGCCACGACCGAGGCCGAAGCGACGGTAGAACGGGTCGCTGCGCAGGAGCCAGAGTGCGGCGCCGAGCTGGCACCACATGACGATCGCCGTCGCCATCGCGCAGCCGGCGACGCCGAGCGCAGGCAGGCGAAGCTCGCCGAACGGAGTCGGCCACGCGATTCCGAACACGAGCACGGCGTTGATCGGCACTTTCAGCGCCAGCCCGGCCACCTGCATCGCCATCACGGCCTTGGGCCGCGACACCGCAACGTTGAAGCCGCGGTACGCGGTGAAGACGAGTGCCGGCGGCAACGCGAACGCGAGACCGCCGAGATAGGTCCGCACCTTGGCGGCGACTGCGGGCTCCGCGCGCGAAAGGGCGAGGAACGGCTCGGGAACGAGCAGGATCAGACAGCCAGGCAACGCGAGGCAGACGGCCAGCCAGATCGCCTGCTGGACTTCGTGACCGCATTCGCGAAGCTTGCCGGCGCCGAACAGCTGGCCGGCGATCGGACCGACCGCGAGGACGATTCCCATCAGGCCGACGAACACCGAGATGTAGACCGCTGCACCGATCGCAAGCGCGGCGAGTTCGGTCGCCGTCGTTCGCGCGACCATCGCGGTGTCGATGGTGCTGAACGCGATCACCGCCACCTGACCGACGAACACCGGCCACGCGAGCGGGGCGATGCGCCGCATCCCCTGGCGCAGGCCGAGCCGCGTCATGCCGCGGCGGCGGGGGT
>DASXIP010000294.1:0-2042 GCA_036497875.1 Caldimonas sp. | reverse complement strand
CGCTCGGCGTCGACGACACGAGCATTGAGGCCGCGGGCGAGATCCATGGTCACGTGCCAGCCGCCGAGCGCGAAGCCGTCGGCATGCACGAAGCGGCTGCCGGTGAAGACCGCGATCGTCGTCGTGCCGGCACCCATCTCGATCACGGCGGCGCCGAGTTCGGCTTCGTCATCGGCGAGCGCGGAGAGGCCGGCCACATACGGACTCGTCACCATCGCCTCGACCGCGAGGTGGCAGCGCTCGACCGCGAGCATGAGATTGCGCGCAGCCGAACCGTCCGCGGTCACGACGTGCATGTCGATGCCGAATTCGCGCGCGAGCATGCCGCGCGGGTCACGAACGCCGCGGGCGTGGTCGAGCACGTAGCCGATCGGAAGCGAATGCAGCACGGCGCGTCCGGCGCGCGCCGAATGGCGGCTTCCGGCGGTGAGCACGCGGGAAATGTCGCGCTCGCCGATGGCCGAACCCGCGACCTCGATGGACGCGGAGATGAGCTCGCTCGTCGGACGACCGGCGGAGACCGAGACGATGACCGAGTCGAGCTGCATTTTCGCCGTGCGCTCGGCGAGATCGGCGCATTGCCGCACCGCGGCTTCCGCCTCGGCGAGATCGATCACCGTGCCGGCCTTCATGCCGCGGGCGAGCGTGTGACCGAACCCCACGACCTCGACGGAGTGGCTGCGCAGCCCCGGCGACTCCTCGGGCGGGCTCGGCCTCAGCCGTCCGATCAGGCACGCGATCTTGCTGGTGCCGACGTCGAGCGCGGCCACCAGCACCGAGCGGTTGGGCGGCAGCGGCTTCATCTTCGGGGTGAGGCCGAACTGGAGCGCGCTCATGCGTTGCCGCCCTTCTTTTTCAGCTTATCCTTGAGCGCCTCGATACGCGCCTGCGCGGCCGCCTCCGAGAGGCGCACCGTCACCCGGTCCGGGAGCCTGAGATCGATCGCGACGATGTCGCGGGTGATCAGGTTCTTTTCATTGTCGAGCGCGACCAGCCGCTCGAGCGCGGGCGCCACGTCGGTCTCGGGCAGCCGCACGTCGATGCCGTTCTTGAGCCGCAGATTCCAGCGCCGTTCGCCGACCAGCACCGAGGCGCGGACGAAATCGCGCATGGTGGGATAGCGATTGAGCAGAGCGAGGAACTCCTTCGCTTTCGTTTGCGCCCCCTCGCCCACGACGAGGGGCAGTTGGATGAGACGCGGCGCGACATAAGGTTCGAGCACGGTGCCGTCGTCGGCGATGACCGACACGTGCCCGTCCTTTTGCCACAGCGCGAAGGCCTCGCGTTCCTTGACGCCGATCTGCAGCTCGCCGGGATAGAGCTTGAGCACCGTGGCGTCCGCGATCCACGGATTGGTCTTGAGGCGCTCGCGCGTCTGATCGACGTCGAGAAAGAGCAGCGAAGTGGTGCCTGTGACGCCGGCCGCGGCGAGCACCTCCTCGCGGCTGACGTGATGATTGCCGGCGAGCGCGATCGAGACGACGCGGAAACCGGTTGCACCGGCGACGCCGTCGCACGCACCTTTGATCCCGGCGATCATGCTCGGAACGTGATCGCCCCTGACGACGCCGTAGGCGAGGCTCGCGACAATGATGACGGCGGTAGCGGCGACGCCTACGCCGCGCGGCCACTTGCTGTCGAGGAGCGACGACCAGCGCTCGATGATACGTGCGAGGCGGGCCCGCGGTCTCGTCGCCTTGCCGTCGCCGGGAGGTGCCGCACCCACAGCTGCATGATCAGCGAGGCGCGAGCGCCATCGCGCAGTCCCCTTCAGCGGTTGAGCGAGACGTCCTCGATCATCCATTGCACGAGCTCATCGAACGTGATGCCCGCGTGCGCCGCCAGTTCGGGCACGAGCGACGTCTCGGTCATGCCGGGCTGCGTGTTGACTTCGAGACAAACGAGTCCCCACGTACCCTCGACGCGATCGTCGTAGCGGAAATCCGCACGGCTCACGCCCCGACAGCCCAGCGCTTGATGCGCCAAGAGGGCCAGTCTTCGGGCCTGTTGGTAAACATTTGGTTTAAGTGGTGCTGGCAAAA
>DASXIP010000293.1:0-8895 GCA_036497875.1 Caldimonas sp. | reverse complement strand
CGAGCGGGCTGATCGCCTCACCCGCGAGACCGCGCGGATAGCCCGAGCCGTCGAGGCGCTCGTGGTGCTCGACGATCGCGCGCACGACGTCCTTCGGGTACTCGGCGAAGCGGTCGACGAGCATCGACGAGGTCAGCGGATGCGCCCAGACCGGCTTCAGCTCGTCGCCGCTCAAGCGCTCGTCGGAATCGAGCAGGTCGGGCGCGATGTGCAGCATGCCGAGGTCATGCAGCAGGCCCGCGGCGGCGGCATCTCTCACTTCGGCGCGCGAGCCGCCGCGCTCGCGGACGAGGTGCGCGCAGAGCAGCGCCATCAGGACGCTGTGATCGAACAGCGCCGGGCGCGTCTCGCGCGCCAGCGTCAGGTGCAGCGCGACCGGCTTCGGCAGCCGCATCGAGCCGATCGCTTCGAGCAGCGCCTTGCCGGCAGCGCCTTCCGGCGCGACCCGCGCGAAGAACGGCCAATGCAGCGTTGCCGCGCGCGCTGCCGCGGCGAGCGATTCGCCGTCGGCGCCGGGGCCGGGGTCGATACATTCGTCGAGCGGCAGCGACAGCCGATGCGAGAAGAGCTTGTCGTAGAGCGACTGGTCGATCGTCACCCCGCCCTCGAGCAGCTTGACGCCCTGGGTGTTGTAGATGGCTTGCGAAGTCCTGACCGGCCGCTTGGTGCCGAGCTCGGTGACCGCGTTGACGAACGCGGGCTGCGCTTCGCTGCCCGCGCTGGTCGCCACCGGAATCAGACTCTCGCTCATCGGCCGAACCTAACACGGCCCGCGCGTGTCGGCGCCCGCCGGCGCGCCCGCAGCGCGAAATCTGCGCCAAGAACCGCTGGCGCGCGTGGCCGAGCCGCGCGGTCCACGGCGGCTGCGCGCTCGCCGCGATTCCTACAATGCGAGCCATGAACGTCGTGCTCGAGCCTCGCGTGCGCAGGCCGATCCGTGAGCTGCCGAGCGAACTCGTCAGCCAGATCGCCGCCGGCGAGGTCGTCGAGCGGCCGGCGTCGGTCGTTCGCGAGCTGCTCGACAACGCGATCGACGCCGACGCAACGAGCATCGTCGTTCGCCTGAGTGGCGGCGGGATCCGCGCGATCGCAATCGAGGACGACGGCCACGGCATCGCCGCAGACGAGCTCGCGGCGGCGCTGCGCCGCCACGCGACGAGCAAGATCGCGACGCTCGCCGACCTCGAAGGTGTCGCGACGATGGGCTTTCGCGGCGAAGCGCTGGCGGCGATCGCATCGGTCGCCGCCGTCGAGTTGACGAGCCGCGCCGCCGACGCCGCCCACGCGACGACGATCGACGCCCGAACCGGCGAGATGCGGCCGGCGGCGCGCGCCGGCGGCACGACGGTCGATGTCCGCGAGCTGTTCTTCAACACGCCGGCACGGCGCAAGTTCCTGAAGAGCGAGGCCACGGAGCTCGCACACTGCGTCGAGGCGGTCCGCCGGCACGCGCTGGCGCGGCCCGATCTCGCATTCGCCGTCTGGCACGACGGCAAGCCGGTGGCACGCTGGGCGCGCACGGGCGGCGGCGAGCGCGCCGCCGAGGTGCTCGGCGCCGCCTTCGTCGAGCACAGCCGCGACGTCGCAGTCGACCTCGGCGGCCTCGCGATCTTCGGCCGCACTGGAACGCCGGAGTCGGCGCGCGCGCGCGCCGACCTGCAGTACGTCTACGTCAATGGCCGCCACGTCCGCGACAAGCTGATCGCGCATGCGGTGCGGGCAGCGTACGACGACGTTCTCCACGGCGGCCGCCAGCCGGCGTACCTGCTCTTCCTCACGGTCGCTCCCGAGCGCGTCGACGTCAACGTCCATCCGGCCAAGGTCGAGGTGCGCTTTCGCGATCCGCGCGAGGTGCACGAGGCCGTGCGGAAAGCGATCATCGCCACGCTCGCAGCGTCGCCGGCGGCGCGATCAGCAACGGGTGCCGGCGCTTCGGCATCGCCGGCGGCAACCCTGCAGGGCGCGATCCTGCAACGGCCGCTGCGCTGGCCCGAGCATGGCGACGTTGCCAATGGTCTTCGCGTCGCCGAGCCGCCGCTGTCATGGCACGCGAACGCCGCGGCCGACGCGGCGTTGTCGCAAAGTGCGTCGGTGGCGCCGTCGCTGGCCGACGCGGACAGCGCCCCAGCCGACGCTCAGGACTGGCCGCTCGGTCGCGCTCTCGCGCAAGTCGCCGGCGCGTTCATCCTGGCCGAGAACTCGCGCGGCCTCGTCATCGTCGACATGCACGCGGCGCACGAGCGGATCGTCTACGAGCGCCTGAAGGCGAGCCTCGACGTCGCCCCTCCGGCGCGCCAGCCGCTGCTCGTCCCGACCAGCTTCGCCGCGAGCACTGCCGAGATCGCGACCGCGGAAGCACACGCCGAGACGCTCTGCTCGCTCGGCCTCGACCTCACGCCGATCGGCAGCACGACGCTGGCGTTGCGGTCGGTGCCGGCGGCGCTCGCCGGCGGCGATGTCGTCGCGTTGGCGCGGACCGTCCTCGCCGAGCTCGCCGACGTCGGCTCCAGCGAGGCACTTGTCCGCGCCCGCGACGAGCTGCTCTCGACCATGGCATGCCACGGCGCGGTGCGCGCCAACCGCAGCCTCACGCTGCCCGAGATGAACGCGTTGCTGCGCGACATGGAGCGGACCGACCGCGCCGACCAGTGCAACCACGGCCGGCCGACCTGGCGCCAGATCACGCTCGCCGAGCTCGATCGCCTGTTCTGGCGCGGCCGATGAAGCCGCCCTCGGCGCCGCCGCGGGGCGCGCCGCAAGGCGACGCTCCTGCGCAGGCCCACGGCGACGGCAGCGTGCGCCTCTCGAAGCGGATGAGCGAGCTCGGGATGGCGTCGCGCCGCGAGGCCGACGAGTGGATCGCGCGCGGCTGGGTGCGTGTCGACGGCCGCGTCGTCGCCGAGCTCGGCTCGCGCGTGCTGCCCGACCAGCGCGTCACGATTGACCCGCGCGCGCGCAACGCGCAGGCCGCGCTCGTCACAGTTCTGCTCAACAAGCCGGTCGGCTACGTCAGCGGCCAGGCCGAAGACGGCTACCAGCCGGCGCGCGTCCTCGTCACTGCCGACCGGCAGTGGCGGGAGGACCGATCCGGAATCCGCTTCCAGCCGCAGCACCTGCGGAGCCTCGTCCCGGCCGGTCGGCTCGACATCGACTCGGTCGGGCTGCTCGTGCTGACGCAGGACGGCCGTGTCGCCAAGGAACTGATCGGCAACGACAGCGCGATCGAGAAGGAGTATCTCGTCCGCGTCGCGACCAGGGGCGGCGCGCCGCTGCCTCCGCAGGCGATGGCGCTGCTGCGCCACGGTCTCTCGCTCGACGGCGAGGCGCTGCGGCCGGCCGAGGTCGAGTGGGCCAACGCCGACCAGCTGCGCTTCGTCCTCAGCGAGGGCAAGAAGCGACAGATCCGCCGCATGTGCGACGCTGTCGGCCTGCAGGTCCTCGGGCTCAAGCGCGTCCGCATCGGCGCGGTCGTGCTCGGCCCGCTGCCGCCCGGCCGGTGGCGCTACCTGCGGGGCGACGAGCACTTCGCCGCGCGCGACGGGCAGCGCTAATGGAGGTTGAGGTGGCCGCCGAACAGGCCGAGCAGGCCGATGATGATCAGGTAGATCGCGACGATGAAATTGAGCAGTCGCGGCACGACCAGGATCAGGATCCCGGCGATGAGGGCGACGAGCGGGCCGATTGCGAGAGTCATTTGCATGGCGCGATCCTGGCTGGTGTCGACGGTCGACGACGCCCGCCAGTCTCGGCCCGCGCGTTGCGCCTCAGCCATCGGCGGTGCGACGCGGCGCGTGTGAGCGGCGACGACGGCGCCGTGTCGGCGGATTCCTACCGCGGCCACCGGCAAAGCCGCAAATCGCCTGCTACTCTCGCCGGATGCCCAGCGTTCCTGCCGGCGTGACGCAGGCGTTCACCGACCAGCGCCGGACAACGGGCTCGGGCGACGTCGACGCGCTCTGCATCGCCGGCCCGACGGCAGCGGGCAAGAGCGCCGCGGCGCTCGCGGTCGCCGACGCACTGTCGGCGCAGCGCCGGGTCGAGATCGTCAGCGTCGATTCGGCGCTCGTCTACCGCGGCATGGACATCGGCACCGCCAAGCCCGGGAGTTCCGAGCGCGCCGCCGTCCCGCACCATCTGATCGACATCGTCGAGCCGAGTGATCGCTATTCGGCGGCACGCTTCGTCGCCGATGCACGCACCGCGATCGACGCGATCCGCGGCCGCGGCGCGATCCCGCTCCTCGTCGGCGGCACGATGCTCTATCTGAAGGCGCTCTTCAACGGCCTCGACAAGCTGCCCGAGGCGGATGCTGCCGTTCGTGCCGAGCTCGACGAGCGCGCCGCGCGCGCCGGCTGGCCGGCACTGCATGCCGAGCTCGCGGCGGTCGATCCGGCAAGCGCGGCGCGCATCGCGCCGAACGACAGCCAGCGGATCCAGCGCGCACTCGAAGTGCATCGCGTGAGCGGCCGGCCGCTCTCGGCGTGGCACACAGCGCCGGCGGGGCGAACGCCGCCGCTCGTCGCGCTCGAGCCGACCGATCGCGCCTGGCTGCACGCTCGGATCGGCGAGCGTTTCGCGGCGATGCTCGCCGCCGGCTTCGTCGATGAAGTGCGGCGCCTGCGCGCGCGCGGTGATCTCGATCCCGCACTGCCTTCGATGCGCGCGGTCGGCTACCGGCAGGCGTGGGCGGCGCTCGATGGCGGCGACGTCGACCTCACCGCGCTCGCCGCGAGCGCCACCGCGGCGACCCGCCAGCTCGCGAAGCGCCAGCTGACCTGGCTGCGCTCGATGCCGTCGCGCACCGTCGTCGCCTGCGATGGCGACGACGCCGTCGCCCAGGTCGTGCGCATCGCGAGGCGACTCGCCGACGAGGCGCGACTTGGCTGACCCGGTCCTCGCGATCGCCGGGCTCGCGAAGCGCTACAGCGCGAGCACCGTGTTCGCGAACGTCGACCTCGCGCTCGCCGCCGGCGAGTTCGTCGCCGTTATCGGCGAGTCAGGAGTCGGCAAGTCGACCCTCCTCAACTGCGCCGCCGGACTCGACACGATCGATGCGGGCTCGGTGCGCGTCGAAGGCATCGACATCCACTCCCTCGGCGAATCCGGGCAGGCGGTCTTTCGCAGGCGCCACCTCGGCTTCGTCTTCCAGGCGTTCCACGTTCTGCCGCACCTGACCGTCGCCGCCAACGTCGGCCTGCCGCTGCTGCTGCTCGGCGCCCCCGACCCGGACCGGGTCGCGGCGATGCTCGACGCGGTCGGCCTCGGCGGCTTCGCGGCACGGTTGCCGCAAACGCTCTCCGGCGGCCAGCTGCAGCGCGTCGCGATCGCCCGCGCGCTCGTCCACCGCCCGCGGCTCATCCTCGCCGACGAGCCGACCGGCAACCTCGATCCGGCGACCGCCGACCGCGTCCTCGCGCTCCTCGTCGAGCAGGTCCGCGCGCACGGCGCGGCGTGCCTGTTGGCGACGCATTCGCGCGCCGCGGCGGCACGCGCCGACCACAGCGTCACGCTGACGCCGGACGGGATCGTCGCGTGAGCCCCCTTGCGCTGCTGCGCCAGCTGTCGTGGCCTGAGCTGCGTCACCATCCCTGGCGCGCCGCTGCTGCGCTGCTCGCGGTGACGCTCGGCGTCGCGCTCGCCTTCTCGGTTCACCTGATCAATGCATCGGCGCTTGCCGAGTTCGGCGCCGCAGTGCGCGCGATCAACGGCGATGCCGATCTCGAGCTCGTCGGTCCGCGCGCCGGCTTCGACGAGGCGCTCTACGCCAGCGTCGCAGCAACGCCGGGCGTCGCGCTCGCGAGCCCGGTCGCCGAGGCGGAGACGTTCGCGTTCGATGCCGCGGGCCGGCGGGTGCCGATCCGCGTCGTCGGCATCGATGCGTTCGTCGTCGCGCGGCTCGCGCCGGCGCTGCTGCCGCGGCCTCGCGCCGGCGCCGGCCGTTTCGCAGCGATCGACCCCGGTGCCGTCTTCCTCAATGCCGCCGCCGAACGCCGGCTCGGCAGCGACGCCGCGACGCTCGACGTCCAGACCGCCGGCGGCCGCCTCGTGCTGCGCGTCGCCGGCAGCGTCGCCGCCGGCGGCCCGCCCATCGTCGTGATGGACATCGCCGGCGCGCAGGTCGCGTTCGGCACCGTCGGCCGGCTGCAGCGAATCGACATCCGCCTCGCCGCCGGCGCCGACCGCCGTGCCGTGGCCGCAGCACTTCGCCTGCCGCCCGGCGTTCGCGTTGCCGATCCGGACGAGGCCGGCGAGCGCATCTCGAACGTCTCGCGCGCGTATCGGGTCAACCTGACCGTTCTCGCGCTGGTCGCGATGTTCACCGGCGCGTTCCTTGTCTTCTCGATCCTCGCTCTCTCGGTCGCCCAGCGCGTGCCGGCACTCGCGCTGCTCGCCGTGCTCGGCCTGACGGCGCGGCAACGGCTCGCGCTCGTGCTCGCCGAGTCGGCGATCGTCGGCGCGGTGGGCAGCGTCCTCGGGCTCGCACTCGGCGGCGCGCTCGCGGCGACCGCGTTGCGTCTTTTCGGCGGCGATCTCGGCGGCGGCTACTTCCCCGGCGTCGCGCCCGCGTTCCGATTCGACATCGCGGGCGCGGCCGCCTACGGTGCGCTCGGTATCGCTGCCGCGCTCGTCGGCGGCTGGCTGCCGGCGCGTGCGGCCGAGCGGATCGCGCCGGCGCAGGCGCTGAAGGGCTTGGGCATCGCCTCGCAGGCGCGCGCACCGTGGCGCCTCGGCCTCGTCCTCGTCGTCGTCGGCGCCGTCTTCGCGACCTTGCCGCCGGTGTTCGAGATCCCGCTCGCCGCGTATCTCTCGGTCGCCCTGCTCCTGATCGGCGGCATCGCCTGCGTACCCGGCGGCGTCGGCCTCGCGCTCGCCGGCGTCGCCGAGCCGCGCCACGCGCTCGCGCTGCTCGCGGTCGAGCGGGCACGCCACCAACGCACCAGCGCGACGATCGCCGTCGCCGGCGTCGTCGCCAGCCTCGCCCTCGCCGTCGCACTGACGGTGATGGTCGCGAGCTTTCGCGAAGGCGTGACGCGCTGGCTCGACGTCGTCCTCCCCGCCGACCTCTATGTGCGCGCTGCGGTTGGCCCGGTCGGCGGCGACGTCGCGACATTGCCGCCGCGCTTCGCGGATGGCGTCGCGACGATCGCCGGTGTCGTTCGTGCCGAAGCGCAGCGCGTCGTCGCGGTCCAGCTCGATCCACGCCGGCCCGCAGCGGCGCTGATCGCGCGACCGCTCGGCGATCCCGAGCGGAGGCTGCCGCTCACCGGCGCAATCGTCGCCGCGCCGCCGGGAGCGACCGCAGCCTACGTCAGCGAAGCGATCGTCACCCTCTACGGCGCTTCGCCCGGGACGACGTTGGCGGTGCCGCTTGGCGACGGCCGCCGCGTCAACGTCTTCGTCCGCGCGGTCTGGCGCGACTACGCGCGTCAGTACGGCGCAATCGCGATCGACCGGGCCGACTGGGAGCGGCTCACCGGCGACGAGCGCGTCAACGATCTCGCGCTCTGGTTGGCGCCGCGGACGCAGGCCGCGACGGTCGAGAGCGAAGTGCGCAATCTCGCCGCGGCCAGTGGCTACGACGCGTCGCTGCTCGAGTTCGCGTCGCCGCGCGAGATCCGGGCGACGTCGCTACGCATCTTCGACCGCAGCTTCGCCGTCACCTATTGGCTGCAGGCCGTCGCCATCGCGATCGGCCTGTTCGGCATCGCCGCGAGCTTCTCGGCCCAAGTGCTGGCGCGGCGTCGGGAGTTCGGCCTCCTCGTCCACCTCGGCCTGACACGGCGTCAGATCCTCGCCGTCGTCGCCGCCGAGGGCGCGGTGTGGACGACCGTCGGCGCGGCGCTCGGCCTCGTGCTCGGCATCGCCGTCAGCGTCGTCCTCGTCGACGTCGTCAATCCGCAGAGCTTCCACTGGACGATGGACCTGCTGCTACCGGCCGCCCGCCTCGCGGCGCTGTGCGGCGCCGTCGTCGTCGCCGGAACGCTCACCGCATGGCTCGCGGCGCGCCGCGTCGCAGGGAGCGACATGGTGCTGGCGGTGAAGGAGGACTGGTAGCTTCATGGCCCGCTTCGTCGCCCTGCTGCGGGGCATCAACGTCGGCAACGCCAACCGCGTGCCGATGGCCGAGTTGCGCGCGCTCCTCAGCGGCCTCGACTACGCGCAGGTCGCGACGCTGCTCAACAGCGGCAACGCCGCGTTCTCGGCCACCTCGGGAAGCGCGGGCCGCCACGCGCAGGCCATCGCGACGGCCCTCGCCGGCCAGCTCGGCGTCGACGTGCCGGTGATCGTCAAGTCTGCCGGCGAGCTCGGCGCCATCGTCGCCGCCAACCCGATTGCGATCGAAGCGCCGAACCATTCGCGCCTTTTGGTTGCGTTCGCCCAGGACGCAAAGTCGCTCGCAACGCTCGCCGCCGTCGCGCCGCTGGTCGCACCGCCCGAGCAGTTCGTCATCGGCCGCGGCGCTGCCTACCTGTTGTGCCCGGCCGGGATCCACGAAAGCAAGGCGGCCGTCGCGCTCCTCGGCAAGGCCGGCCGCTCGGCGACGACGCGAAACTGGGCCACGGTTCTGAAGCTGCAGGCGCTTGCGATGGCGCACGACGGGTAGCCGCTGCGGACTTGTCAGCGCACCGTCGCCGGTGCCCACGTGCGCTCGATCGAGTGAGGTTCTGGTCGCCGATCCTCGCTCGTCGCCAGATCCCTGCCAGGAGGTGAGACGATGAAATCCCGCGTCTTCGTCAGCCGCCCGCCGGGCACCGCCGAATTCGATGTCCGGGAGCGGCCAGCCCCCGGCCGGGTGGCGCGGCACGATGGCGGCATCGCAATCGATGGAGCCAGCAATGCAGACGCAATGGCGACTCTCCGGCCTCGACGCCGCCGAGTTCGAACCGATGTTCG
>DASXIP010000292.1:0-2186 GCA_036497875.1 Caldimonas sp. | reverse complement strand
GCCGATTCCGTCCACGCGGTCGCCTTCAACCGGCTCGGCCGCGCTCTCGGCACCGGCCGCATGCTCGAGCACGTGCCGGGCGTTGCCAAGATCGGCCGGATGGCGGTCGCGGCGACGTCGCGGCACTGCGGAGTTGGCCGTGCGGTCCTCGACGGGTTGCTCGACGCTGCGAGAGCGCGCGGCGATCGTCAGGCGATGCTGCACGCGCAGCTGAGCGCCGCGAGCTTCTACGAACGGGCCGGATTCGTTCGTCGGGGCCCGGAGTTCGACGAGGCCGGAATCGCCCACGTCGAGATGTTGCGCGCGCTCTGAGCCTTCAGCGCGCGGGCGCGACGTCGAACGCCTCGACGTGACGATCGCCTTCGATGAAGCCGCCGAGCGGCAGCGCCGCCGCCGCAATCATCGCTTCGGCGTCGGCGTCGATGCCATCGTGCCCGGTCAAGGACGATTGCACGCGTGCATATGTTTCCATCCACGTCTGTCGGTCGGCGTCGCGGCGGACGAGGAGCCGCGCCTGCAGGCCGAGGATCTCCCGGGCGAGCGATCGCTGCATCGACTCGACCGCTGCACGCGCGGCGTCGGCGCGGCGCTCGTCGACGCGATACCAGACGAAGAGCTCGCGCACGTCTTCGCGCTCGATCAAGACGCCGCCGCGACTTCGAGCGGAACAGGGTAGGGCAGGGCGCATCGGCGAAGCACCGGACCGTCGGCGGCACCGAGGCGAAGGTCGTCGCCGATGGTGGCAAGGCGCACCTCGACGAGCGCGCTGCCGCCGGGATGCACCGGATGCGGCGCAGAGTTGGCGACCGTCCCTGCGGGCTCGCCGGACGAGCCGTTCACAAACACGTCCTGGCCCGCGGCTGGCACGGTGTCGCAGTCGAAGAGCAGGGTGCGCCGCTTGGTCGTGCCGCGGTACTGGCTGCGAGCGACGACCTCCTGGCCGGGATAGCAACCCTTCTGGAAATCGATGCCGCCGACGAGTTCGAAATTGACCATCTGCGGCACGAAGCGATCGACGGTCGCCGCCTCGATCGTGACGATCCCGCTTTCGACCTCGAGCCAGCGCCACGTCGCGAGCGTCATCTCCGGCGCGGCCGCGACGCCGATTTCGCTGCCGACCGCGGCGACGACCCAGGCGCGTTGCAGTCCGGCGGCATCGGGCAGCCGCAGCAGCGTCGTTGCGCCGTGCGCGCGAACCTGCCAGACGGCAGCGTCGCTGAGCATCGCGGACGCCACCGGCCCGGCGACGCCGACGACCGCAAACGCATCGCTGGCGTCGCTCAGCTTGCACTTGGCGCGCAGGACGAACATCGACAGGCGCTTCAACGTCGGCGCGAGGATGTCGGCGGCGCACGACAGGAGGAACTCGTCGGGGCCAGGACGCCAGACGACGAAGCTCGCCTGCAGGCGTCCCTTGGCTGAGCAGAACCCGGCCAGGCACGCCGTGCCGACGTCGAGACTGGCGACGTCGTTGGTCAGCTGGCTCTGCAGGAAGGTCGCGGCGTCGGCGCCGCTCGCGCGGATTACCGCGCGATCGCTCAGGCGGCAGACTCCGGCGATCGAGATCTCGGTCGGCATGGCCCATTATCATCAGCGGAAATGGTTTCGAGGGGCGCGGGTCTTGTGCAATGACGGCTCGCGACGGCGTCGTTGGCGATGAGTTTCGCGCGTGTTGTCCTCCTCGTCGCGCTGGCCGCGACGGTCGCTGCGGTCTCTCTCGGCGCCGCTTGGCTGACCCGGCCGCTGCTGCTCGCGAGCGAGACGGCGGAGCTGTCGATCGAACCCGGCCGCTCGCCGCGCGAGATCGCCGACGGCTGGGTTCGTGCCGGCGTGCAGACCTCGTCCGTGCTCTTGTATGAGTGGTTCCGCTGGTCGGGCCGCGCGCGCCAGATTCGCGCCGGCAGCTACGAGATCGGCGCCGGAACGTCGCCGATCCGGTTGCTCGACAAGATGGTTCGCGGCGACGAGACGCTCGCGGCCGTTCGCCTGAACGAGGGCTGGACGTTTCGCCAGATCCGCGCCGAGCTGGCGAAGGCCGAGAGCTTGAAGCAGACGATCGCGACGTTGAGCGACGCCGACGTGATGACGGCGCTCGGCGCGGCCGGTGTCTCGCCCGAAGGCAGGTTTCACCCCGACACCTATCTCTTCAGCAAGGGCTCGACCGATCTCGCCGTGCTGAAGCGCGC